>JAITHO010000096.1 GCA_031279915.1 Tannerellaceae bacterium | reverse complement strand
GGAGAGCAATACCTCTGCGACGAGGCCGACGTACTGATGAAGAGGCGCAGCGAACCGCATCCGGTGCGCCTCTCCAGGCGCGAAACAGAGCTGCTGGGGCATATAGTTGCCGGACTATCGAACAACGAGATAGCAGCCGCCATGTTCCTTGGATTCGAAACAATCAAAAGCTATCGCAAAAATCTTATGCTGAAGCTTGATGTGCACAATACCGCCGAGCTGGTAAGAGTGGCGCTGGAACAGAAGCTCGTGTAGGATGCAATCCCTTTTGCCCTTACTCAAGCAATACTTCGGCTTCGATTCATTCAGACCGCTTCAGGGGGAGATCATCCGCGAGGTAGTCGAAGGAAAAGACGTGCTGGCTCTGATGCCTACGGGAGGCGGCAAATCCGTTTGCTTTCAGCTTCCGGCGCTCTACCTTGAGGGCACGGCAATAGTCGTTTCCCCTCTCATCGCGCTGATGAAGGATCAGGTGGAAAGCCTGAAGGCTAACGGAGTGCCGGCGGCATCCCTAAACAGTTCGCTGCCCGACGACGAGCGTTCGGAGATCCGCCGCCATTGTCTGCTTGGACACATCAAGCTCCTATACATATCTCCGGAAGGAATACAGGCCGAGTTAAACGGATTGCTTGCCAACATAAAGGTATCGCTGATAGCCATCGACGAGGCGCATTGCATCTCGCGATGGGGGCACGACTTCCGTCCGGAATATGCGCAGCTTGCCGTTTTGAAGGAGAGATTCCCCGCGACGCCGGTCATCGCCCTCACCGCTACGGCCGACAAGATGACCCGCATCGACGTCGTCGAGCAATTGCGGCTAAGCAATCCGCAGATCTTCATAGCATCATTCGATAGGCCTAACCTCTCGCTCGCCGTGCTGCGCGGCTACGGAAAAAAGGAGAAGCTGGCCTACATCCTGAAGATCATCCGCAGCCTTCCCGGCCAGAGCGGAATTATTTACTGCACCAAGCGAGCCGATACCGAGAGCCTCGCCGCAGAATTACGAGCCTCCGGAATCAGCGCCGCACCATATCACGCAGGATTGCCTAACCCCGAACGATCGCGCACACAAGATGACTTTATCAACGATCGCATCGACCTCGTTTGCGCAACCATAGCCTTCGGCATGGGCATCGACAAAAGCAACGTGCGATACGTAATCCACTACAACATGCCCGGAAGCATAGAAAATTACTACCAAGAGATAGGACGGGCCGGGCGCGACGGATTGCCGAGCCACACGCTCATGTTCTATTCCCTGGCCGATCTGATGATGCTCAAACGCTTTGCCGAGGACAGCGGGCAGAGCGATGTTAACCTCGACAAGCTCTCGCTGATGCAAAGATTTTGCGAAGCCGACGTATGCCGCCGACGCATCCTCCTAAACTATTTTGGCGAAGCCTCCGAGCACGACTGCGGCAACTGCGACGTTTGCCTTAACCCCACCAGCCGCTTCGACGGCAGCATACTCGTACAAAAAGCCCTTAGCGCCATCCTGCGAGCCGGCGAACGAATCGGCCTCAGGATGCTGATCGACATACTGAGGGCCTCCTCGCGCGCCGAGCTCATTGCCGAAGGCTATCACCTGCTAAAAACCTACGGCGCAGGCCGCGACCTCCCCTACCGCTCCTGGCAGGAATATATTTACCAGATGATACAGCTTGGCTACCTTGAGATCGACTACCACGGCTCCCCTACCCTCAAAGTCACTCCCGCCGGACGCCGCGTGCTCCAGGGCGAAGCGCAGGCCCTCTTAGCCGTCATCCGCGATCCCGAGCCCGCCCGACCATCTGCCAAAGAGAAGAAAAGCAAAGCCTCCGCAGCACGCACCGCCTCTGAGCCAGCCTCCGCCGACGCCTCCCTCGTCGAAGCCCTGCGCACCCTTCGCCGATCCATAGCCCGCGAGGAAAACGTTCCGCCATACATCATCTTCTCCGACGCCTCCCTGCACGACATGGCCCAGCGCAAACCCCTCTCTTTGGACGATTTCACCGAAGTGCGCGGCGTAGGAGCCGTTAAGCTCCACAAGTACGGCGCCGCCTTCATAGGCGAAATCCGCAAGAGCCTCGGGCTCGACAGCTAAGCTCCCGCAATCCTCCCAGCCATTTAGCCCTCAAACCTCGATTGCAGGAAAAGTTTCCGGAAGGAAAAGAGGTTCCTATATCCCTTGCGGAAATTTTTCTGACGAAAAAGAGGTTCCTATATTCCTTGCGGAAAATTTCCGGAAGGAAAAGAGGTTCCTATATTCCTTGCGGAAAATTTTCTGGCGAAAAAGAGGTTCCTGTATTCCTTGCGGAAAATTTCCGGACGAAAAAGAGGTTCCTATATTCCTTGCGGAAATTTTTCTGGAGGAAAAAAGGTTCCTATATTCCTTGCGGAAAATTTTCTGGAGGAAAATAGGTTCCTATATTCCTTACGGAAATTTTTCTGGCGGAAAAAAGGTTCCGGTATTCCTTGCGGAAATTTTTCTGGAGGAAAATAGGTTTCTATATTCCTTGCGGAAAATTTCCGGAGGCAAAGAGGTTCGTGTATTCCCTGGCGGGGCTTGTCTTTGGGCCTTCACTGAAGGTAAATACCCTAAGGTGGGGGTATTTTTAGAAGATATTTAGTATATATCTTTGCGTCGTCGGCTCGCAGAGGAGAGTTTTTTATCCGGTTGTCGAGCGGCATAATGTTTAATCTTAAAAATAATATATCATGGAACGAAAAGAATTGGACAAGCTCGAGGCCATGCGCCTTGCCTCTCTGCTGAACGACGTGAAGGATCTGAAGGACGTCATCGAAACAAAGGCAATTAAGGAAGGGATCATCTCTATGGTTCTGCTCTCAAACGACAAGGCTAAGCTGACCAAGGCAGCCAAGGCCGTTGAGGAAGCTCTGTTTCCGAAGAAACCAGGGAATAATAACACACCTGAGGAAGGAGGGAACGGCTAAAGCCCTATTGACCGTCAAATGTTGAAAATTTAGGGTAGCTTGGCCCTGTGCCCGGTCAACTACCTTTTCGTTTAAAGCATCCAACATTTAGTTTTGAATAAAACTCTATTGTTCTTTATTCTCTATGCGTCAGTTGCGCAGGCTGCTCCTTTGGACAGCCTGCTGCAACTGCTTCCGCATACAAAAGAGGATACCGCAGCCGTTCTTCTTTACATCGACATAGGAGAAAATTATCGCAAGAGCGGCAAGCTGCAACCGGCTGCTGAATATCATCTGAAGGCCCAAGCGCTGAGCGGCAAGCTTAACTATCTGCACGGCCTGTATTATGCTTCCGACTATTATTCCTTCATTTTATATCAACAAGGCAAATACGACGAGGCCATAGCCCAGAATAAAAAAATGCTGGCTTTGGCGCACAAACATTCGGATAATTATCAGGCGGCAATAGAACAATGGAACATAGGAGCCTGCTATCTTTTAAAAGGATTCAACGAGACGGCTATGTCCTGTTATCTGGAAGCTTTGGAGTATTTTGAGGACAATGACTACCGCGAGGAAACAGGGCAACTCTACAACCAGATAAAGAGCATTTACGCGCTGATTGGTAAGTACGACTACGCCATACGCTACGGCCAAAAATCTTTAGAGATGCAAACCGACACCCTTAGCGATGCATTTGGATATAGTTTGCAGAGCCTTGCAACAAGTTATCACAGCCTGCGTCCGCCGGAGGATGAGAAGGCTCTGGCCTGCCTCCAAAAAGCTTTGCGGATAGCCTCGCTGAACAACAATGCCGTGCTCGAAGCCAATGTGCATAACGCCATGGGCAATATTCTTTTCAGGCAGAACCGCACTGACGAGAGCGCGGTGGAGTACCTCAAAGCGATAGCCGTTTTTAAGGCCGACGCCTATCCCCGCGAATTTTGCGTTGCAAACATAGGACTTGGGAAGGTGGCCATGTTCCGCAAAAAGTTCGCAGAGGCCGAAGCCGCAGCGAACCGCAACCTCCAAATCGCGCAGAGCCACGGCATCCGATCGGAGGAGAAAAACGCTATCTCCTTCCTCTGGGAGCTCGCCGCTGCCCGAGGGGATTTCGCCGCCCGCAATCGCTGGAAGGTTGCTCTCGACTCCGTTCAGGCTATCCTGGTGAACGAATCAATGCTGCGCGCGGTGGAAGAGCTTAACGTGAAGTACGAAACCGAGCGCAAGGAACTTCAGATCCAGGCGCTCGAGAAGGAGCGTGCTCTGCTTCGCGGCTTGAGCATTGCCGTCGTTGCTGTTCTGCTGCTTGCCCTGGCTGCTCTGTTTTTGCTGTGGCGATGGATTGAGCAGAAGAGGCTTTTCATGGAGCGCGAGATAATGCGCCTGGAGCAGGAAAAGCTGCTTATCGCAACCCAATCGCAGCTCGACGGCGAGCTTAAGGAGCGCATCCGGATCGCCCGCGACCTTCACGATGGCCTCGGCGGCATGCTCACGGGCCTTAAGCTTAATCTTGAGAGCGTAAGGCAGGTTGCCAGCTTCGATAATCTTGGAGTTGATCGCTTCAACAACGCCATTAAGATTCTCGACGATTCAATGCTCGAGCTACGCCGGGTGTCGAATCATCTGATGCCCGATGCTCTGAGCAAGCACGGACTGCGCAAGGCCGTTGCCGAGTTTTGCAACGTCCCTTCAGGCAAAATCGTTTTCGATTGGTACGGCAGCGACGAGCGATTGAAGCCGCAGCTGGAGGAGGTGGTATACCGCATCTCGTATGAACTCGTGAACAATGCCCTGAAGCATGCCCGCGCATCGCAGATCCAGGTTCAGATAATGCAAGAGCTACATCGCATCGCCCTAATCGTTCAAGACAATGGAGTTGGCTTTGATACCTCCATCGCCGGCAAGGGAATGGGCTTGGGTAACATCCGCACCCGAGTAGCCTCGCTCGGCGGCCACTTCCATATCTCCTCCGAAATCGGAGGCGGCACGGAGGCTATTGCTGAATTTGTTATAGAGTAAAAGAATTGTTCTGAGGGCATGTAAGAAGCCTCAGCAAACAAAGATTCCGTCGCGTACTTCGGGTACGACGGGCGCCAGGTCGCGGCTCAAACAGTAATCCACGGAATCTTCGAGGCCGTTGGCCCGCAATCTGGCGTAGTGCTCGCACTGCATGACAGAAGATTTAAGGTTGTGCCGATGTAGTCGCCAGAGGTCGAGGGCCATTTGCGCGGCGTCGGAGGCGGTGCGGAATCCGCAGGGTATAAGCGCGGAAATGAGGGCTCCTCCGAAGAGTGTGTCTTCGAGGTTCGGCCTGTCTTCCCAGGCAGAAGCAAGAACATTGACGTTCCTCCCGTGACGAACGCACCACTCTGCCACGGCGCTGATATTGACGAATGCTCCGGCTGCGATGGCGAATGCTTTGCGTGCGGCGACAACAGCCTTGGTTCCGTTGGTGGTGGTGAATACAATGTCCTGCTGATATACTTTGCTTGACGAATAATCGAAGGGCGAGTTCCCAAAGTCGGCGAAGTCGCATCGCTGAACGTTGCGTTCGGCTCCGACGAGCATTCCGGCCTCTTTGGCTTGTTGGGCTTCGTCAACGGTTGCCACGGGCCGTATGCTGCGTGCTCCGTTGTGAAAAGCGGTGACGATGGTGGTTGTTGCCCGAAAAATATCGGTCACGACTACTACTTTGTCGTCGCTATGATAAAGTGGATAGAGCGCGGGAGAGAGGCAGAGGTCGACAGTCATGGTTCAGAAGCGTAAGAGTTCTCGGTAGAGGCGCTGCACGGGCAGCCCCATGACGTTGTAAAACGATCCTTCGATGCGTTCGACGGCGACGTATCCAAACCATTCCTGTATGCCGTAAGCTCCGGCTTTGTCGTATGGCTGAAAGGCGTCGACGTAGTATTCGATTTCGCTGGAGCTTAGTGGCGCGACGTCGACAGACGAGAGTGTTGAGAAGGTCACAGCTTTATGTTTTGCGGTGATGCAAACTCCGGTGATGACGTGATGCGTTTGTCCGGCGAGTGTATGTAGCATGCTGATGGCTTCGTCGCGATTGATTGGTTTGCCGAGCATGCGGTTGTTGATTTCGACGATTGTGTCGGCGGTGATGAGGATGTCGTTGTCGAGCATGCTTGTGAGGTATGCGTCTGCTTTTTTCTGGGCTATGTAGATGGGGATTTCGTTGACGGGCAAGTTAGGAGGGAAGGATTCGTCGATGTTGTCGATGATCTTCACGATGAATGGAAGCTTTACGCCTGTCAGGAGCTCAAGTCTTCGCGGCGACTGCGATCCGAGGATAATGTTCCGTCCCTGCAAGTTTGCGGGAATGTTGTGCTCTACCACCCGAAAGCCTCGTCGTCCATCCATAGTCCTTGAACTTTCATTATTTGTTCGATAACGTCGCGTGCAACCCCATCTCCTCCTTTGTAGGGCGAGATGTACCGTGCGATTTGTTTGATTTCGGGCGCTGCGTCGGCTGGAGCGACGGGCAGTCCGGCAACGGTCATTACTTGGTAGTCGGGAATATCGTCGCCGGCGTAGAGGATTTCGTCGTCTTTGAGCTGTGTGATTGCTCGGAAGTCGTAGTAATCGTCGAGCTTGACGTAGCTTCCGAGGTAGATATGGTTAATTCCGAGCCTGGCGAATCTGGCTATCAGCGAAGATGTTCGTGCTCCGGTGATGATTCCAACGTGCAGGTTTTTCTTGACGGCAAGTTGCAGGGCATATCCGTCTTTGATGTTGACGGTTCGCATCGGATCTCCGTCGGATAGCAGTGAGATTGTGTTTCTGGAGAGAACTCCGTCGACGTCAAAGACGACAGCTTTGATGCGCTTCAGATCGTAAGGAATGCTACTCATGGCTTATCTTTTCGCTAAAAATATTCTGACTGATGAGCTTGTAGATTGTTTGCGCCGCCGGATCGTTGATCAGTTCGAGCTGTTGTTTCATGACTGCCTGATCGAATCTGAGTGCGGGCCCTGTTTGTGCGTCGGCGGGCGATAGTTCGTGGAGCTTGTCGGCTGTTTCGGCGATTAGCGGCAGGAAAACTTCGTGTGATATTCCTTGTTCGGCGAGTATTTTGGCGGCGATATGATACATGTGGTTGCTGAAATTGCATGCGAATACAGCGGCGAGATGTATGTATTTCCGTTTGTTAGAATCCGCTTCCTGGGCGTTTCCTGAGAGAGCGATGGCTACCTTCCGGAGCATTTTCAGGTCGTCGGCTTCCTTGGCTTCGATGAAGATGGGAGTTCCTTCGAGCCTGACTCTTCTGTTTCGCGTGAAGGTTTGCAGCGGATAGAAGACTCCGTATCGTGCATTGTATCCGTCAAAAACGTTGATGTGCAAGCTTCCTGCGGTGTGTACCCATAGCCCGTCGTTAGGCGCCACTTGTGCGATTACTTCAGGGATTACGGTGTCTCTGAGGGCGAAGATGTAGAGGTTAGCGTCGGTGTGAATGTCGCTTAGTTTGACAGTCCATCGGCAGTTGAGCTTTTTTGCTAATGATTCGGCATGTTCTTCGGTTCTGCTGTAAACTTGTCCGATAGTCATTCCGGCTTTTTGCATTTCTAAAGCCATGCAGGTCGCTAGGTTTCCTGCTCCTATAAATACGATTTTCATTTGAATTTTTGATTTGAGCGCTGTGCGAGAATAATAAATAAAAAAGGGCTTATCCGTTTTGCCAGGTATAGGGTTTTATAAATATATTTTGTATTAGAAGTTTCCGTCATCTTCATCGTTATCATCAGGGATTATATCGTCGTCGGGCTCAACATCGCTGAGTTCTTCTTCTTGCTGCGATTCTTGTCCTTCAACGATGTCGATGTCGGCCTCGCTTGGTTGTTGGTCGTCTTTGTTGAGATACTCTCTCATTCGTGCGGCGAGGTGTATTGTTTCTCCTTCTCTTGTCCAGAGGAAATCGTTGATCAGGGCTTTATGCAGTTCGAGCAGCGATCCGCATCCAGCTTGTACGAATATGTTTCGCATATCCTCGTACTGAAAAATATCCGAATGTATGAATGTTGAAAGTTTATCTATGCCGAGATATTCTTTGTCGAGCTTATCAACGCCGAGCTGCTTATGTAGCAAAGCGCCTTCGGGTGTTGAATTACTTGTTATCATCAGGAATGTGTGCACGAGTATAACCGATTGCGGCATGCTCATGAGGAGGTATCCCACTTTCATTCCTCGGAGTCTGTATTCAATCAAGAACCTTCCCATTCCGATCGAAATTAGCGCCTCTCTGTTTCGGCTGGCTCCAAAGAAGGCGTTGAAGATTTCGAACTGCACTATTCCCTGGCTTGCGCATCCAATCCGCTCTTCCATACGGTTGAGGGCATGTACGGTGATGTAAACCGGCAGAGGCTTGATGGCCGAAGCAGTGCGCTTTCCGAACCATATAGGCGGCACGCTTACCGGTATGGCTTCCTCGGGGAGGTCGCCTCCGGGTTGCGGAACGAAGAGGAATCTGACGGCGCTGCGTATCTCTCCGTTAGGTAGCCGTATGCGTTTTCGTTCGGCCTTAGCGGGGCGAATCATTAAGGTTTGGAGCAAACGTGCGTCGAAAGGGTTCTTTTTCTTCCCCAGCTCATCCGTATATCGCGACATATAAATGGTATGACGCAGGTCGCTCATGAAATAGCTGATGGAAAGCTGAAGGCTACGGATTTTCGAGAGATAATCGCCAAAGCGCGCTTCACGCTTGCTCATAAATTCTTGAAACCACGAAGCTCTTGACCAAGCGTCGGGGTCGGGCCGGATATCAGCGTCGTAGGGTGCAAATTCTCGAATCATCCATTCTACCGGCGAAACAATGTAGTGATAATCGCCCAGCGAAACCGATCCACCCTTATTATCAATCTCAATCGTCAGATTTTTCTGGATAATACGGGCAAACTCGTTGGCAAACGACAGCACCTCTTTTGACACTTTTCCATCGGCCTGAATCTTGATAGGCGCTCCGCGGAG
>JAITHO010000075.1 GCA_031279915.1 Tannerellaceae bacterium | reverse complement strand
CAGCTCTTACTGGAGGATTCAATAGCCTTCGGAGCCTCAAAATTGTTAGAATTGTATAGTTCAATATTTATTGAGAGCTCCCCCTGGGGGTGATGGCGGTTTCAATATTTATTGAGAGCTCTTCCTTGGGGGTGATGGCAGTTTCAATATTTATGGAGAGCTCCACTTGGGGGTGATGGCCGTTTCAATATTTATTGAGAGCTAACCCCTGGGGGTGATGGCGGTTTCAATATTTATTGAGAGCCAAGGCTACGGCAAATTAGCGCCATCTGATTTCATCCACGCTCGCGAAGCTCTCGAATGTTCTGGGCTGCCGCTTCGAATGCTTGATGCCGAAGGTTCAAGAGCGCAAAAAACGGTCTGCAGGTTTGTAGGCAAAGGTTTCCGAGAAACAAAATTGCCTCCTAATTGTTTTGCGCTAAAGCATGCTCGCAACACGAATCTCGCAACACAATCAGCCCTTCAGGCCCGGTGTTGAACAGCAAGTCGACTATGCTTAGGTTGGGAAGGAAGCCGAGGCGTTGGGAAAATACTTGGTAGTAGGTTACGGGGCGGAAGGTTGCGTCCGGCTGTGGATGTCGGGGATGTATGATGTTGCGGAAGTCGTTTGGCGCATCTGCCACGTACTTCGTTGTATGCTGTATGCTCGGATTAAGGTCGAGCAGATTGCATGCGAGGCGGCAAAGGGCGTCGTTGAAGTCTATCAGAAAGTTGAAGGGCTGTTCATAGAGTGGCATGAAATCGTCGGCATAATATTCGAAGAAGGGGCTCATATTGTAGGCTGAGAGGAGAGCCTGGCGATGCTGGCGCCTCCAGTTGCCGTGATTGGATATGCGGATGTCGCGCGTGTAGCTCTTAGCGTTTTCGGATTTCTCGACGGGGACGGAGAGGCTGAGCGGTCCGTTGGCGCCGGCAATGATGCAGCGGTTGCGGTAGGTTTGTTTCGGATAACGCTCGAAGACTTCGATCATGGCCGAACCGTAATGGTATAGTTTGCAATAGTATTGGATGGGCCCCAGATAGGCGGTGGATAGATAAACTGCGGCGGTTGGCATTCTCATTTGATGCTTTTGAGCCGTCGACTTGGGCTGGCGCTGAACCAGCAGAAGAAGACTTTGCCAACGATATTGTTGGCTGGTATGAAACCGAGATGACGGGAGTCGACGGCTTCGTCGATGTGATCTGACAGCGCCCAGTAGTAGTTATTGCTGAAGCGGAAGCTTGTTTGTTCTTTATTCTGTATGTAGAGTTTATGGTTTCGGATTAGTGCTTCGGAGCCGGCTTCGATTAGGATTGCTTCGCTGTAAGCGGTCAGGATTTCTTCGGTTATCGTGTAATTGAGGCCTTCGAAGGGAACGGTTATCGTGTATGCCTGCGTGTTGGAGGCGAGGAAGGCTCGGTTCATGTCGGAGCTTAGTTCTTCGCGTATCTGATATTCCTCGAAAGGCGTTAGTCGTATGTTGAAGGAGGCTCCCCGACGAGTTAAATCGCGCACGCTGATCTTCAATCGTCGGAGAGCGCTGAGGAAATGGTTTTCTATGCCTGACGAGAATGTGTAGTACGACAGAGCCGTTGGCGAAAGCGGATAATGCACGCCGTTCACTTTGTAGCCCTTATTGCTCACTTCTATGGTATCGCCCGGCAGGGCAATGCAGCGGCTTACGATCAGCGGCGAATCCTCGCGGTCGCTGATGAGGGGGCTCTTGAAGAGGAAGACGTCGTTGCGCTTGAGCGAACTTCTTGCGCCGATCTTGTTAACCAACACGTAGTCGCCTGCCATCAGAGATGTTTCCATTGCCGAAGTGGATATGCGATAGGAGGCGACAATGAACGTGCGCACGCAAACTACTGCTATGACTAGGCCAACAACCGTCAGCGCCAAACTCAGGGCTTGTTGCGGTTTTGCACGCATTTTCGCTCTTCGCATATTATCGGGAATCTGTTATCGGGAATGTACCATGCGGAAGATACGGTTCCAGCGTATGCCGCCGCTGAACAGGCCGCGATCTTTGTCGAGCGACAGCCATATCAAGATAGGTTTGCCAACGATATGATCTTCCGGCACGAATCCCCACGAGCGGCTGTCGGCGCTGTTGTGTCGGTTATCGCCCATCATGAAGTAGTAATCGTAGCGGAACGTGTAGCTCGTGCGCTCCTCTCCGTTGATTAAGATTTTGCCTTCGGGAGTTACTTCCAGGCTGTTGTTCTCATAATTGTGGATGCAGCGACGGTAGATCGCAAGGTTGCGCTGAGTAAGTTCGATTGTTGAGCCTTTGGCGGGGATCCATATCGGGCCGTAGTTGTCGCGCGTCCATCCTGTGGCGTAGTCAAGCGGATATGTTGATCCCCCAAACAGTCCGTCGGGTTCTATCCTTATATTCCTAATGGTTGAAAGGTTTTGCAGATACTTCAATGATTTTTTTGTGAGCGGCAGATGATAAACGGGATTATATCGCCCCGAAGCATCAGTTTCAAAGCCGAGATAGGCCACCAAATCCTGCGCCGCCATGTTTTGATCCTCTTTGCTTATTTGCATCTGCTTGAACTGTTCGGGAGTGATGAATGAGCCATCGGTTTCAACGAAGTATTTGAATTGCATAGCCTCCGGATTCTCGGCCGCAACGCCGTTGATAAACACCTGATTGTTCTCCACCTTTAGCGAATCTCCCGGCATCCCGACGCAGCGCTTAACGTAGTTCTCCCGCTTGTCGACCGGACGATAAATCACCTTGCCGAAGGTGGCCTCGTTAAGCAGTATGGTTTCGCGTCCGTATTGCTGCAGAAGAGAATAATAGTCGGGATTTTGCACCTTCAGAGTTATCGTATCGCCCGCCGGAAAGTTGAACACAACGATATCGTTGCGCTTTACCTTCCCAAAACCGGCCACGCGCCTGTATCCCCAGCGCGGCCATTCAATGTACGACTTTGTATTTATCACCGGCATAGTATTCTGCACCAAGGGAAACGAGATGGGAGTATTCGGCACGCGCGGCCCGTAGCTCAATTTGCTAACAAAAAGATAGTCGCCAACAAGCAGCGATTTCTCAAGCGACGAGGTCGGAATCTGATAATTCTGGAAAACAAAAAGATTGATAATATAAACGGCGATCAGTGCGAACAATATGTCGTCAATCCACTCCAATACTTTGCGAACGCTCGGATTTTTGGCCTCCTTCCATCTCCCCCAAGGCACTTTTTTTGTGAGAAATATATCGACGATGACAATCAAGCCAAACAGCATCCACAAGTTTTGCATCCACAAGCAAAACAGCACATAGAGCGTAGCCCAGATGCCGAACTTCACCCACTTTCCTTTAGATATTGCTTTCATTATGGTATATATATTAATGTATAGAAAAACCAAGCATGTTCTCCATTCCGAGGAATCCCTTGCGTCCGACGGTAAATTCGGCGGCGGCTACTACTCCGGCCGCAAATCCTTCGCGCCCTTTGGCTCCGTGCGAGAGGCAAATCCGGTCGGCTGCCGACTCCCATACTATTTCGTGAAAACCCGGCTCTTCGCCTTCTCTGACCGATTCGATCAGGGGCGCCTTTCCTTGCAAAGCCGCTTGAATGCCCTCGGCGAGGCTGAGAGCAGTGCCGCTCGGCGCATCTTTTTTGTGAATATGATGCACCTCGCGGAGCCTCGCCTCGTAGGCCGGGAAGCGGCTCATCAGCTCGGCCAAGTATCTGTTAACGGCAAAAAGTACGTTCACCCCCACTGAAAAGTTCGATGCGTAAAACATTGTATGATTGCCCTTCAAGCATCTCTCCTTCACCTCCTCCAAACGGCTGAGCCATCCCGTAGTGCCCGACACCAGCGCCTTGCCCGCATCGAAGCATCTGTAATAATTATCTACTGCCGATTGGGGAGCGCTGAACTCAACGGCCAGGTCAGCTGCCCTGAAGCCCTCCGACTGCCATTCTTCCGGATTATCCACGTCGATAATTGCCGTTATGCTGTGTCCTTTCTGTAATGCGATTGTCTCGATTGCCCGGCCCATTTTGCCGTATCCGATTAAAGCGATCTTCATATAAGTTTATAAAAGTTTAAATCATTAGTCTGCAAAGATAATTAAAGTACGCACTTGCCGCGACCGAGCCTCCGCCCGGAGCCCTCCGCAAGCCATTGTATAATGACAACGACCCTACTTTTCTTCGCGACCCATTGTACAATGACAATAGTCCCAAATTAATTTCCGCGAGCTAATGTACAACGACAATAGCTCCAGGAAAATTTCCGCGAGCTATTGTCGTTAGCATTTAGGCCCAGATGTTGGCCAACTCGCTGAAGTCGGAGATTATCAGGCTGGCTGTGGCTGTGGAGCTTGGCTCTGTCCACCCTTGCTTCCGGAGCCAAATGGTTTGACAGCCGATCGAGTGTGCCGGAGCAATGTCTTTCTCGTAAGAGTCGCCAACAACGCAAACTTCTTCAGGACGGCATCCGGCCAGCTTGATCGCCAGGCTGAAGATTGCCGGATCGGGCTTGCGAACGCCTGCGGTGGCAGATTCAACGATGAGGGGGAAGAAGCTTTTCAGGTGAAAATCTTCGAGCACGGTGGCTATGTTGCCGTAAAAGTTAGTGACGAGGGCTATGGGCAGCGTGTCGGCAAGCTGTTTGATAACGGGCCGTGCGGCATTGACGCCCATTTGCGCATAAGCATAGCACCAGTCGGCAATTTTGTTGGCTATCGAGATTTGCTCCGGCGGCAGCAGATTTCGCTCCACGAGCAGGCTTGTTTGGGCTTCGGCTTTTAGCCTGAGCACGTGCCAGAAGTTGTGATTCGGTTCGACGAGGCGTTGGGTGGCGAGGCATCGTTCGCCGTGCACATAAGCGTCGCGAAAGTTTTGCTCGTCGAGCTCAATGTTCAGAGCTTCGTAGGCCATGCGTATAACGGCGGCCCAGTGTACTCCGTTGGTATCGATCGTGCCTCCGTAGTCGAGTATGAGCGTCTTTGTTTGTTCAGTATTAATCATTCTGCGACAGATTTAAGTTGTTGAGCAAATGCGGCCGAAAATTTCTCGTGCGTTACGATCATATATATCATCAAAGCGTTGAGGACGCTGAGTTCGAAAACGAAGTATAGCCATGGCATATTGATTCCGATGCTGATGAAGAGCGCGATTGCGCGGGTGTTGAAGGATAGAATGTTGGCATATTTCATCAGCGGCAAGCTTTTGGTTCGGAAGCTGTTTCTGAACCATTCCGGGGCCATGTTCTTGTAGTTTACGCGCAATACGTTTAACATTTGCTGGAGATTTGGCGATTGCTTTTCTTGCCCGATGGTGTAGTTCAGATACATGTAGGATGCGAAAGTGTAGAAGAAATTCTGCTTCCAGCTCATTTGTTGGTAGGCCTCATTGAGCATTCTGGAGTTCTCAAATTCGCTACCGGCCTTTCCTTTGAGGAAGTGGAGGTGCAGGTTTCGATAGTAATCCGCCATCGCCGCCTGTTTGGAGTGACAAAATCCGGCTGCTGCGGCGAGTATCCATATATAGAATCCCCAGTCGGGCATGAGCCTGAAGATGATGGCCAAGTAGATGGTTATGAACCAAAGTTCCCCGCATAGTCCGTCGAGCATCCGTCCGAGCGCCGACATTTTGCCTGTCATCCGCGCCAGCTGTCCGTCGGCGCTGTCGTAGGTATTAGCCCATATCAGCAGCAATATTCCGGCGATGTTAACATATAGGTTTTGGAAGTAGAAGCAAATCCCCGCCCCTATTCCCAGCATGATAGCAAAAAGGGTTACGCTGTTCGGCGTGATGCCGATTTTCCGGAAAAATAGCGCCCATCGGTATCCCATAGGCCGGTAAAAATGTATGTCGATAAACTCCTCCGTATCCCACGACTTCAGCGTAGCCTCCATGTCAGCCTTTTTATACTGTTGCATAACGTTCGGCTTGTGTAACAAGAGCGTGTATTCGTTGAGCGATCTTCTCGGCTGCTTGCTTTCGGCATGGCGCAAAGGAGGGCCAGTCGTTGAAGTCGATGATCCGTATTTGCCCGTCCTCGGCCGATACTATGCAGTCGCCGCCATAGATTTCGATTTTGAGCGTATGTGCAGCCTCGTTGCATATTCGTTGCAGATAATCTTCGTCGAAGGAGATGCCTTTCGCCGTTCCGTTAATTTGCTCGAGCCCAAACTTGCTGTGAGTTTCAGCCGAGGGATAGAACCAGAAGAAGAAGTCCGTATGCGCCACGCCGTAGAATTTCACGAGGTCGCCGGCCAGATGTTCGTTGATCACAGCATTCTTAATGCCGCGAACGGCGTACTCTTCGAGAATGCTCTGGGCTTCGATTCGATTCCGAACGTAGGTGACGTCCTCGCGGTGGATGGCATGGAAATCTCCGCGCTTTATCCAGCAGTTATGCAGATTGTGCTCTCGCAGCAAGCGATCAGGGTCGGCGTCGGTATTTACGATGATGCTTCTCGGATGCGGGATCTGATTTTCGAGCAGCAAACGGGTCATCTTCTCTCGCGTGCAATTTTCAATTCCGTAGGCCGAGTTAACAACCCTCCGTCCGCAGTTCTCATATTGCTGGAGCCTCCTCACAGAGCGTTTGTCGCGAACCATATTGAAAATATACTGTTCGCTGATTTCTTTGCCTTCGATGAGTACAGATTCAGGATATTCGTTCACCGTGCATCCCAGCTTTCTGAGTTCTATCGCCGTTGTTTGGAATATAGCGGCATCGTTGCCTATATGATTAGGAGAGAAGCGACTCCCTCGCCGGATTCCGGCAATTGTGATTTCATTCATAAAATAATCAATGCGTTTTTTATTTGACCAATCAGCCGCGGAACGGTCTTTACTTGAATTCCCCGGCTGAGTTATTAATGTACTTATTCTTTAGTTCGATTCAAGCTCTGCGGATAGGAAGCGTTCGGCTTTTTGTATGTCGTCAGCGTGGTCAATGTCGATTATTTTGGCGAAGGGCCAAGCTTTGATAATTAATCCGGCGGCAATGAGGCTTCGCTGAAAGTTCCTCATCCTGTACTGTCGCTCTTGCATTGCCTGCTCCAGAACCGGAATCGCTGTTTGCCGTTTCAGTCCGTATATTCCTCCGGAAACGTAGCGGCTGTTGCTCTCAGGCTTGTCGGTGAAGCTACTCACTCGGAGGTTGTCGTCAACGTTCACGTAGAGCGGTTTCTCGTCGTCGATGAAGTCGCTCACGGCCATGAGCCCGTCGGCAGATTCGTTGCGGAAGTCGTGCATGAACCGTTTGAACTCATCCTCCCTAAATATTGTATCTACGGTTGTGAGGCAAAAGCTCTCGGAGGTCAGATTCCGACTTAGCTCGTAAAAGCTATGCATCGAACTTGGAGTCGACTTAACCGTGATGTGCGTCGGAACCGGCAATTTCATTCTCTGCAGATGTTCTCTCACCATTCTCATCTCTTCATTAATAATTATATGAACGGAAGTGGCTTCGTTATCAAGAAAGATTCGGATCAAGCGGTCAATCATCGCCACCCCGTTCAGTAGCGTCAGCGGCTTGGGGCGTTCGACGCCTTCACTTAGCAGACGCGATCCTTCGCCTGCTGCAATGACGGCGTAGTCCATCTCACTCCAGATAATCCAGAGTTGGCTCGCCAATGATAGTGCGGAGCGTGTTTTTCAGGATAGTATGCTGGATAAACAGATCGTGCTCCGGAACTCTGTCGGGCGCATGCATCGGGCTCTTGAAATAGAACGACAACCACGACTGTATTCCCCAGAATCCGCAACGCAGAGCAAGATCGGCAAACAGCACCAAGTCGAGGCAGAGCGGCGCCGCAAGTATAGAATCGCGGCACAAGAAGTCGACCTTCAACTGCATCGGATAGTTTAGCCATCCGATAATATCTATATTATCCCAACCTTCCTTATTGTCTTTGCGCGGAGGATAATAGTTGATGCGAACCTTGTGGTATATATTCCCGTAGAGCTCGGGATAAACCTCCGGCTGGAGGATTGTGTCGATCACCGACAGTTTGCTCACCTCCTTTGTCTTGAATGAATCAGGATCGTCGAGCACTTCGCCGTCGCGATTGCCGAGGATGTTGGTTGAGAACCATCCTTCCAGCCCAAGCATTCGGGTTTTGAGCATCGGAGCCAGAACGGTTTTGATAAGCGTTTGCCCCGTCTTGTAATCTTTTCCGCATATAGGAGTGCAAGTTTTTTCGGCAAGCTCCCACATTGCCGGAATGTCAACGCAGAGGTTCGGAGCTCCCATGATGAAGGGCGCTCCTTCCGACAGAGCGGCGTATGCATAGCACATGCTCGGGGAGATAGCCGCCTTGCAGTCGTCTTTCATCGCCTGCTCGAAGGCTGCCAGACTGTCGTGTTCGGAGCTGGGGGCGATGAAGATCTCCG
This sequence comes from Tannerellaceae bacterium, assembly GCA_031279915.1. GTDB lineage: Bacteria > Bacteroidota > Bacteroidia > Bacteroidales > Tannerellaceae > DFXE01. Next base: position 2,411 of record JAITHO010000075.1, on the reverse strand, counting down.
TGCTCGCGGCCCACATTACCACGATCCGATCGCAGCCATTGTCGGCTTTAAATCGCTTGATGTCTTCGCGTAATTGTTCGGTCAAGTCCCAGCGGCTTTTGCCGTGCTTCATATAAGTTCCGTTCAAGCGCTTCACGAAATCGCGGTCGAACACTGCCGGCATGGGGCTGATGGCTTCCAATTCATCCTTTACAACGTCTATATCTTCTTTCTTGAGAACTTCGGCATGGATTGCGGCCGCGTAGATGTTTTCCTCAAATATATCCCAGCCGCCGAATACGATGTCGTTTAAGTCGGCGAGAGGAACTACGTCTTTAATTTTGGGGAAACGATTCTCATTGCGTTTGCCGAGCCTTATGGTGGCCAGCTGTGTGACCGATCCTATGGGCTGTCCGATACCTTTACGAACGGATAATGTACCTGCAATAAAAGTGGAGGATACGGCTCCTCCTACTCCAACGATAAGTACGCCAAGCGTTCCCTTGGCTTCTTTTACTTCAACTTTTGCCATAATCCTGTATGATATTTGATGACTGTGATTTTGATACTTATTTTGCTTGTAATGGCGCAAAGATACGTTATTCCTGAAATAAAAAAATGTGCCCTACCAGCAGTAATATAGTAGCAGTCGAAACTTATATAAGATAAAATTTTTGCGCAACTCCTTTGCCGCAATAGGCTTTATTGAAGAACGAGACATTGCATGGGGCAAATATTTTCGCCCCCATCTCCCCAAACGCCTTTCAACCTTCAACCCCCTTTCATTCCAAGCACATTGACGCCGCCGAGGGATGCAATTTCTATTACCGAAGATATTCGCCGCCAAACGTGGCTTCCAATAAAAAATCCGCAAGGCAAACTACGTCCGTAGGTAGCTCCAATTTTCCAACCGGCCAAATCAACGCGACGTCAAAACCTCCAATTTTTTTTCCGGAAGGAAATACAGCCCTGCTTTTCCTCCAAATTTTTTTTCTGGAAGAAAAGCAGCTCTGCTTTTCCTCCAAATTTTTTTTCTGGAAGAAAAGCAGCCCTGCTTTTCCTCCAAATTTTTTTCCGCAAGGAAAAGCAGCTCTGCTTTTTCTCCAATTTTTTTTTCTGGAAGAAAAGCAGCTCTGCTTTTCCTCCAAATAATTTTCCGCAAGGAAAAGCAGCTCTGCTTTTTCTCCAATTTTTTTTTCTGGAAGAAAAGCAGCTCTGCTTTACCTCCAAATTTTTTTTCCGGGAGAAAAGCAGTCCTGCTTTTTCTCCGACCGGTTCAGGGAGGCAACTTACTGTCCGTAGGTCGCTCCAGATTACCAACCGGCCAAATCAACGCGACGTCAAAACCTCCAATTTTTTTTCCGGAAGCTTTTGTCGCGACGACAAAGCCTCCAGATTTTTCCAGGAAGACTTTGTCGCGACGTCAAAACCTCCAGATTTTTCCAGGGAGACTTTGTCGCGACGACAAAACCTCCAGATTTTTCCAGGGAGACTTTGTCGCGACGTCAAAACCTCCAGATTTTTCCAGGAAGACTTTGTCGCGACGTCAAAACCTCCAAATTTTTTTTCGCAAGCTTTTGTTGCGACGACAAAGCCTCCAATTTTTTCCAGGAAGCTTTTGTTGCGACGACAAAAGCTCCAATCTTTTTTTCCGACGACCAACGTTTTTCAAACCGCGCCTCGAACTTGAAACTTGATGCTGACTCGCAAACCGCGATCGTCAACCAGCGTCAAGCTGTGATTACCGGCGGCCAGGCGGCAGCTTATCTGATGGAATGAGCCGTGCGATTCTCCGAGGTATTCGTCGTCAACATGCCAGTAGATCGTTGCATCGGGACGGGAGTGTGCGGCGCGAAAAACGAAGCGTTCTTGCTGGCCGCTGAATCCTTTTGGGAGATAGAGGGAGGAATATGGTTCGGGATAGATGATATCGATTGTGGGCAGGGCATCGGGTTCGCAGTCGGCCCTGAAGGGTGGAAGCGGGAGATAGTCGGCGTGATAATTGCGGTAGTAATACGCTTGTACGGGAGGCAGTACGAACCATGATCGGCTAACGATGTTCGCCGCAGGCTCGCATGATGTATTTACACGGTAACGGAGATCGGCCGAGAGATGCACGCTGCGATGGAATGGGCATACGGATGATTTCAGGCCGCTAGCTGGGATAGGTACCGTGTCGACGATTTCGCAAAGCTGCGACGCTTTGTATCCGCTGTGCCGGCAAACAGCTGCCGTTTCGGCTTCGTCAAAGGGGAAGTCAAACCATTCGCTTCCCGGCAGCAGCGAGAAGAGATCGAACAAAGGTGGCGCGGCGTAGCCAACTCCGGTCATTCCCGGTCGCCCCTCGCCTGATGCATTGCCCACCCATACTCCAACGGCGTACTTTGGAGTGATTCCGATGGCCCACGCGTCGCGGTTGCCGTAGCTGGTTC
>JAITHO010000132.1 GCA_031279915.1 Tannerellaceae bacterium | reverse complement strand
CACGAAACCTTCGCCGCCCGGAGCAGCTCGCTTGACCATTTGCCGAGTTTTTCCGGTTGTTATCTCACCATCGAGCCATACTAATTTTGAAGCCGCGTCCTCAATGCTCACGTCGGGCCCTCCGAAAGGCCATCCGGTACCGTTGTTCATGTCGACAACCATATCCAGCCGCTTGGCTTCCGCGATTGTAAATGCAAGCATGCTCATCCATCGCGGCGAGAGATAGTCAATGTAGTGCGCCTCGCGGCCCTTTACGCCGTAGATGGGAGTTATCTCCACACCGCCTATTCCGGCTCGAGCCATAGCCTCCAGATTGTATGTTATGCCTGCAGAATCAATATCGTTGCCCATCCACCACCATCGGGTCATGGGCTTAGTTTCCCGTGTGATTTCGGGCCAATCAGTTTCGTTCTTGGATATAGCGCATCCCGCAAGAACAATGGCGAGCAGCAAAAAAAATAGCAGCGAAAGTATTTTGCACTTCATAATGGTATATAGTTTTAAGATTACGAGAGCGAAAATAAGCTTTTCCGCAGAAATTATGCCGACTGATCAGCCTTGCCTCAATACCATTTCAGGCCTTCGCGGTAGTTGCTCCGGCGGTCGTATTTCAGGTCTTTCAAGAGGGAGGAGCTTACGGAAATGGAGAAAGAGTAAGATTTGTAGTTTCCCACGGGGATAATGCTTGCCGTCATGTTGAAGCAATGCAGGTTGCGCGAAACATTGCAGGTGAGGTACGAAATGCGTTTGGCGTTGACATCGTAAGTAGCGTTAAAGTTCATCTGCCAATTTTTTGTGGGCTGTATGTTGCCGCTGAAGCTCAAGGCGTGTGAAAGACGGTAGTTGTATTCCTTTTTATCGTAGTTGAAATCTCCGTAGCCAAGGTTAAGGCTGTAATTGAAGGAGAGGCTCCATTTGAAGTCGTTTTTATGATAGCCGTCGGGGTCGATGTCGCCGTTGTGGTCGTGTTCGTTCTGATCTCTGCGAAGGCGTCCGCGGTTTTGGTCGGGAACGAGTTCGCGGATTTCGCCAAATTCGTCCAATGTGCTAAGGTTCTCGTTGTCGGTTGAAGATTCAGCCTCTTTGGGTTTATCTTCGGTTCCGAACCCCAATAGGCGTCCGATGAAGCCGGTTTTATAGAAATCCTGATTGATGGTATACGAAACGCTGGTGCCGGTGGAGCGAAGACGTCCGAGGCCTTTTCCGGAGGCTATGCGCATAACATTTTGGCGACGGAAACTGCGCGTACCGTTAGGCCCTTCGTCAACGCGGTAAGTGTATGTTTCGAAAACTCCGTTGAGGTTTAAGGTATAGCTCTTGGTTAGTTTTAAGCGGAGCCCAACGTTGAGGTCGCTCCAATTGAAAGAGTCGGCCATCATGTTATAACTCATTCCGAGGGATAGCTTGTCGATGAGTGATCTCTTAAGTCCTTCGCCGGTAGAATCGTTTTTGGAAATATACTTCGCTTCAATATTATTATCCAGACTAAAGCTGACGTTGCCCTGCTGCCCCCGTCCCGGAACGCCGAACATTCCGGTCTCGACTGGCGAGTAAGTCAGATTCTGAACTGCACCCTGGTTGTCGGCATATTGATAGTTTTTGTAGTAGCCATATTTTGGATCGCCGAAGTCTGGAGTGTATCCAAGGCTGACAGACATATCCATCCTGTGCCGCACGGTTTTCAAAAACTTGCTCAGCAGAGGAATCGTAGGCTGAAAGAATCCATATACAGTAGTAGAGGCGGAAACGGAGGTATTATAATCGTAAACGCGATAGAATCCGTAGGTCGTATCAACGTTTAATACGGAGTTGGTTTGCATGTCGAAGCCCTTCTCAACGCGGTTAGTGTACCATCTTTCGCGATAGCTCACCGATGGAGAGACATTGATAAAGTTGAAAAGACTATAAGTGGCGCTAACCGGAATAGAGTGCTGCATGCCGTTTTTCCAATCCTTAACGAGGCTTGACTGCATGAATTTGTATTCTTTGGTGGAGATGCTGTTGCGCATTGTTCCGGTATAGCTCATGGATATCTTCTCGTACCATCGTTCGCTCCCCACAGCCATTTTGCGCTTAAATGGATAGATGCGGCTCATGTTTATGGAGATGTCGGGCAGAGTAACCGAAAGCATTGTGTCGCGCGAAACCTGGTTGATGCTGAAAGCCGATGAAATGTTGAACGGACTGCGGGGGAAACGTTTGGTATAGCTTACGCTCGTACTTTTTGTGTTTTGCGTAGAAGTGGGAACATACATTCCCTGAATATTGTTTTTATCGTAGCCGCTGGTCGCAAAGTTTGCACTTATAGAAAAGGTATGATATGGACTTGATTTTGGATCGAGGCTAAAGGATCCGGCGAGTTTGAAATCTTTCGTAAGACTGTAATCTGAAAGTCCTTTGTCGCCGAGCTTGGTCACAAGATATGATGCATTCAGGTTGCCGCTGTATTTGTATCGCTTCCTCAATGCGCTACGAGCCGTAACGCCCCAGGATCCTTTGGTGTAGATTTCACCGGTGACAGCCATGTCCATGTAATCGCTGATTGCAAAATAGTAGCCGCCTTCTCTGAGATAGAAACCTCGCGCTGATTCTTCGCCGAATGTTGGAAAGAGTATGCCGGATGAATAGCTTTCGGAGAAGGGAAAGTAGCAGAAGGGTAGGCCGAGCAGATATATAGGAACGTCGGCAATGACGAGATAAACGGGGCCGGTTACTATGTTTTTCTTTGGGCGAACTTTTGCACGTGTCATCTTGATGAAAAAGTGGGCGTGATCCGGATCGTCGCAGGTTGTGTATTCGCCGTCTTTCATGTTGAGGATATCGTCTTCCATTTTCTTAGTTAGGCCGGCGGTTACGAATCCTTCGCCTTGCTTTGTGATGAGATCGGTGCTGTAACCCTTCTTCGATTTGAAGTTGTATCGCATGGTTTTCGATTCGTATTCCTGGTCGCCGTCTTTAAATACGGGATATCCAAATTCGAGGCCCAGAGTGTCGAGGCCGAACTTTGCGAAAACGAGGCTGCTGTCTAGGTGCATCTCCATGTATTCGGATTTCAGCTCTATCTGCTGGTACTTCACTTCTCCTTTGCCGTAAAGAAACGCACGGTTGCCGCTTGAAATGACGATCGAATCGGAAGCGAGATATGTCACGACGGCTTCGAGAGAACTTACTCCAATGGCAACCGTATCCGCCCCATTCTGATGCGCCGGAATGGAATCCTGGAATGCAAGGCTTGAGTCTGGTAAATGGATGAGAGAGTCTGGAACTAAGGGAGCGGTAAATGTAGAATCCGGTAGTGCGAATGTTTCCTGTCCACTGACCGTTAGTGGAGCTGCGGAGAAAACGGAGATTACGACTATACGAGCGAGCGTGTATTTGGGAAACATTCCGGCCTTTTTATTTGTGTCTTACGCGGCAAAGATAGAATATTTTCCGGCAAATACGTGTTTTAAAATATATGAGTGCTATATCTTTTCAATTCTTTTCTCAACAATAAGGCTCGATTTTCGGTTACAAGATTCATGATGTCCCAGAAAGCTGAACTGTGATTCATCTCAACCGTATGACATAGTTCGTGCAGTATGACATAGTCGATCAAATGATCCGGTAGTAGCATAAGGGCAATGGAGAGATTGATTCGCTGTCCTGCGGAACAGCTTCCCCAGCGGCTTTTGGTATTAGCCAGGCGCAGGCTTGAGTAAGTAAATCCATGCTGTTCGGCTAGTTTGCGGAGGCGTTCGGGGAGGATACGCTTTGCCTCATGGCGCAAAGCTTTTTCAATGAAGCCCGCCAAAAGTGTTTGCACTCGAGGGTCGGTGAAATCGGTTGGTTGCGGACAGCTTATATGGAGGATTCCTTCATCGCTGTTGAGGCGCATGTAAAAGTTAGTGCGATCGGTAAGACTTATGCTGAGGCAAAAGGTATTGGTTTTGAACTCTATGTCGGGGGAGATTATCTTCTTTGCAGGAGCGTCTTGCAGGAGGGTTTTAAGGCGCGATCGCTGTTGGTTGATGAAGCTGAACAGGAGTTCCTCGCTCCCGCCGGAAGGCATTACTGCAACTATTAGTCCATGTTTAACGCGGAGCGAATATCGTTTGGCTCTGGCATTGGTTCGAACGATTATAGGACCTAATTCGGAGTCGCGGTATTGTTTATCCATCCAACGGGCTTAATAGTTGCTGTACAGGTAGCGCTTGATGCTCTTCTTGGGCGTTTTCTCAAATTCGGTAGGATACAAGCAAATGGATGTTATGCTTTCATACGGAGCAAGGAGTTTGTTCAGCTCCTGCCTATTTTGCTCCATTACGGCAGGAAGATCTTCATGGCGTATGCCAACGCCGTCAACGGCATCGTAGTCTGGATAAACCAGAGCAATGAGCTTGCCGTTTTTCTCTACAACAAGGCTTTCCATCACGAAGGGAAGATTATTGAGCTTTGATTCGATTTCTTCGGGATAGATGTTCTGACCGTTTGAACTAAGGATTAGAGTTTTGCTGCGACCGCGTATGTAGATGCGCTTTTTATCGTCTATGGTACCGAGATCGCCTGTGCGGAGCCAACCGTCGGACGTGAAGGCATTGGCTGATGCATCTTCGTTCTTATAATAGCCCTGCATTACATTCTCGCCTTTAACCTGTATCTCGCCAACGATGTTGTAAGGATCCGGCGAGTCGATGCGAACGTCCATAATATCATGGAGGACGCGACCGCATGAGCCCGGAACGTAATCATTATGATTATCGTAGCTTACCAATGGCGCACATTCCGTCATGCCGTAACCTATGGTGAACGGAAATTTTATCTTGTAAAGGAAATCCGTCACCTCCTGGTTCATGGGAGCTCCGCCTACGATCACTTCGCGGAAATTTCCTCCCAGAGCATTTACCAGCTTCTTGCAAACCTGGGCGTAAATACGGGTGTCGAGCAGCGGAATATTAAGAGCTAAACGCATCGTTCGCTTCGACAATTGCGGGAGTATAGTCTTCTTGTAGATTTTCTCTAAAATGAGAGGAACGCTTATGATAAGATGCGGCTTGATCTCTTCAAAAGCTTTCAGAAGAATCTTAGGCGTTGGGAGCTTTCCAAGAATAAAAACATGGGCTCCGAAGGCGACTGGTACGAGATAATTGAATGCGCAACTGTAAGCATGCGCCAGCGGAAGGAAGCACAGCATGCGCTCGCCGCGGAAGATAACGTCGAGCCGGCGCGCGTAGGTTACATTGCCGGCGAGGTTGTTGCCCGTAAGCATTACGCCCTTGCTGAAGCCGGTGGTTCCGGAGGTATAATTGATCAGAGCTACCTCGGAGTTGTCAATATCGGCGTAGATAACATCATCGGGCGAGAATCCTTTTGGATAGCGGGACGCGAATTTTCTTTCAAGATCGTCGGCGCCTGGAACAGGAGCCGATTCTCCGTAGCGATGATATATGCAGCGAAATTCGGATAAGGAGAATACCGCACGCACGGCTACGATCTTTTCTTCCTCAAGTATGTCCCAAATCTTATCGCTCACGAAAAGCAGGCACGAATCTGAATGATTAATAATGTGATGAATATCGTTAGGATTAAAATCCTGAAGTATGGGAACAACGATTGCTCCGTATGTCATCACCGCAAGATGAGCTATGCACCAAGCCGTGCAATCTTTGCCAACGAGCGCCACCTTATCGCCTCGGCCTACCTGATATTCTTCGAGAAGAATATGAATCTCGGCTATTTTGCGGGCGAGCAATCCGAACGTTATGCTTGTATTCTTGCCGTAATCGGTAAGGGCAGGGAGGTTCCAATTATCACGAAAGCTCCGTTCGTAAATCTTTATGAAGTTTTCCGTAATCATGATATAATGTTTATAGAAACGAAATGAAAATAATCAGGACGAGAATATGGGTATCGCTAACCAATATTTTTCCCGAAAGGCATCAATGCCAGGCCTGCAAGCTTGAAATGCTGTAAACCGAAAGGAATTCCAATAATCGTTATGCAAAAAAGCAAACCGAAAAACAGATGCGAAATGCAAATCCAAATCCCTCCCAACAAAATCCATAGAACGTTCATAAAAATGGAGAGGCAACCGGTGGAAGCTCCCGTTCTATCCGTAATATTGGTGCCGAATGGCCACAGCGCCACTTGCGCAAGCTTAAGCGTTTGCAGCCCGAAAGGAATCCCGATTATCGTAAGCATCAGTATGAGGCTCGCCACGAGATATTCCATAGCAATGATGAATCCTCCGAAAACAAGCCAGATGATATTACCTAAACACGAAAACATAATGTAAATAGGGCTTTAGAATCTGAAGGCAAAAAAGGGAAGCTGAGGCTTCCCTTAATTTCCCAGATAGGATGATGCTCATTCAACTCTTTTCCCAAGTATAATATGCGTCAAGTAACCAAGGATGACGACTCCAAGCCCTATCAGCAAAATTGAATTGGTGAGGCTCGCCGTAAATGTCGGTATCGCAAGTATTAAGAGCCCAATAATCAGGATACAAATTCCTAGATATTTAAAAAGATTGTTCATGGTGATTGATATTTAATAGTTATTATTTCCTTTTGCAAATAAAGCAATAATAATGCGACCACAAAAATATTGCTGAATAAAAAGCCGGTATCGACATCATTTTTTTGCGCCGCTCAAGCTATCGCTTCAAATTACGGCTGGCATAATTTATTTAAAACCGACATGCATAAATTAAGCGACAAAACTCATTGCCGGATTATGCCTATCAATTCAGACAATGATAGGATGAGGTGTTTAATGCTCCATTTGCCCCGAATGGGCCCAACTTTCTGTGGGGATGCCTCCAATTTGAGGTCAATCTATATTTTGTCGCACTACAATAGCTTGCCGTAAGTTTTCGGCAAAGAAATGTAGCACGACAATAGCTTGCCGTAAATCTTCGGCAAAGAAATGTAGCGCAACAATA
>JAITHO010000017.1 GCA_031279915.1 Tannerellaceae bacterium | reverse complement strand
ACTTTCAGCTCGACTGTTCCCTTGGCCAGTCCGGATGCTTCGGCTTCAAATCGTATAGAGCCTTCCTTCTCGCCGGCCCGCACGATGGCAACGAGCTGTCCTTTGAAGACGCTCATTCGCGGGAGATGAAACTGCTCGAGGTTGGTTGGATCGCCATTGCCCACGGCCTCGAACGTTCCGGCCCCTGTGGTCTTGAAGCGGAGGGAGTGGGAGGCGTCGGGACATAGATTGCCGTTGCGGTCGACTATTCGGGCGGTGATGAAGGCCAGATCGCGTCCGTCGGCGGCGAGAGTCGTGCGGTCGGCAGCGAGCTCAATGTGATGAGGTTTGCCGGCGGTGCGCACTTCGCGCTCGGCAACGGCCTCGCCTCTATCGTTATAGGCAATAACTTTAATCGTTCCCGGCTCGTACTTGGCATCCATCCACATCAGGCGATAGCGTCGCAGGCGGAGGAGCTGATCGGAGGCCTCCTTAGAGTCGGTGCGCTCAACCGTCATAGCGCTGTCCTTAGTCAGTCGTCCCTGACTTTTTCCGTTGATGAATAATTCAGCAGAGGGATGATTGGTGTAGACGAAAACGGGAGTGGTTTGCCCCTCGCGTCCGGGCCATGTCCAATGGGGGAGGATGTGCAAGGTCTCTTCGGAGGGATTCCAATGGCTCCGGTACAGATAGTAACGATCCTTGGGTATGCCGGCCAGGTCGATGATGCCAAACATGGAGCTGTGGTTCGGCCATTTGCTGCCGTAAGGCGTAGGCTCTCCCAGATAGTCGAATCCTGTCCAGACGAACTCGCCTATGCACCAAGGATAGTCGTCCTGGTGAGCGAAATCGTCGTCGGGGAGGTTAGACCATGAGCAATGCTCAACATCATATCCCGAGCACTGATTATCGTCGTGCATCTTATTCGATCCTCTCACGACAGGGAAGTGATACACTCCCCGCGAGCTGATAGTCGAAGCCGTTTCGCTTCCGAGCACAATCTCCTGCGGTAGCTCGGCATAAGCCTTGCGATAGAAAGGCAGCCGGTAGGTGAACCCAGCCACGTCGAGTATAGCTGCCATGTGACTGTTCATAGATCCTTGCACATTGTCGATGCCCATAGTCACCGGACGGGTAGGATCTTCGCGGTGGCAGATAGCTTGGAGGTCGCGAGCCGTGCGCATTCCCTTAGCAGTATGCTGTCCGGGCACTTCGTTGCCTATGCTCCACATCACTACGGATGCATTGTTCCGGAATTGCCTGATCATGTTTACCAAGTCCTTCTCCGCCCATTGGTCGAAGTACAGATTGTAACCATTCTTGCACTTGGCCACGTTCCACTCGTCGAAAGCCTCCACCATCATCATGAATCCCATCTCGTCGCAGAGTTCCACCAGCTCAGGAGCCGGCATATTGTGAGCCGTGCGGATTGCATTGCATCCCATGTCCTTCAAAATCTCAAGCTGCCGCTGCAAGGCCCGTCGATTCACCGCAGCTCCAAGCGGGCCAAGATCGTGATGATTGCATACTCCGCGAAACTTCACCGGCTCGCCGTTGAGAAACATTCCCTTGTTGGGCACAATCTCGAGCGTACGGACGCCGAAGCGGGTTTCGTATAGATCAACCGGACGGTCATCCACAAAAATCTCCGATACAGCTTTGTACAGGTAAGGCGATTCAGGGCTCCATAAGTGCGGATTGCCCATCGACAGCTCGCTCGTGACCTCATCCGATATGGAGCTCGTATTGAAAGTAGAGGAAGAAACCGAGTTGCCCGTTTCGTCAATAATCTTAGTTACGATCCGAACCGTCCCTTTGAAATTAGCCGGCGCAACAAGCTTGGTGTTTACTTTCACCATAGTCTGTTTGTCGTTAAGCGCCTTAGTGGTGATGAGAGTTCCCCAGACAGGAACGTACACGTCTGACGTTATCGTCAGCCTCACGTTGCGATAAAGTCCAGCTCCCGGATACCAGCGCGACGACTCCGGAAGGTTCTCAAGCCGCACAGCCAGCACATTGTCCTTCTCCTTAACGTAAGGCGAAACATCGAACCAAAAGCTGTTGTATCCGTAAGGCCAGAATCCAACTTCCTGCCCGTTGAGCCATATCCTGGCATTGCTCATAGCCCCGTCGAAGCAGATAGAAGCCCGTCGGCTGCCATCGAATCCCGGAACGTCGAAGCGCGTGCGATACCATCCGACGCCTATGAAGGGCAGTCCTCCGGTTCGCCCCGACTTCATCGTAGCCTGCGTTTCGCCATCCTGAGTGATAGCCACCTTCTGCAGATCGGCATTCCCGTCGAAAGGCCCGTAAGCCGCCCAATCGTGCGGAACCCTGACCGACTGCCATGCAGCATCGTTAAACTCAGGCCTGACCGCCTCCGGCAGATCAATGCGCGAGAACTTCCAATTCTTTTCAAGCAAAATTTCCGAGCGAATCTGCGCCGAAGCAGTAATAGAAGCGCAGAAGAACAAAAGCAAAGCGATAGTGTGTTTCATGGTACAGAATAATTGAGTGACGCACAAAGGTAAGGAAACAGAATGAAACTGTCAGGGTGGGGGATTTGGGGGATACCGAGCAGAGTCGGCCATTTAGCAAACAGTAAAGCGTGAAGCGTGAAGCGAATCGGTTAATAGCTACAGGATGGATATGCCTCCGGAAGACATGCTTCAGATTTCCGAAGCTTTTTCCCAGAGCGTCTCTGAGCGCCATGCGACGGGGAACCCCATCGCCCTCCTGTCCACATTTGGATACTTCATGAAAAGGCTTTCGACTTTTTGCTTAAAGCTATGCCCTGGATTGACAGTGTTGAGCAAATAAAGTATCATGGACAAGACATAGTACATGCGGTTATTGCAGGCGCTTTTGTCTGTCAGCCACGGATGGGTTGCATGTCTGGGAAACAATGGCTGTATCCGCAGCCACCTGTTCCAGATGCGGGCATGATGGGCGCAAACATTGCGGATATAAACAAAACTGTGTAGCCACGAAATAAAAACCTTGTCGGACAATCCGAACGCCTGTGATACCTCACGCTTAGCTACGTCTGATTGCAGGTTTTCATACAGTCGCGACAGCGCACCGAAGGAGGCAATCTCAAGCGTAATAAAGGATGGCGGGAGGGGGTTGTTCCATGCTGATTTGAAAGAAAGGATAGACTCCTCATCGCTTCGCAACAGTTCCTCCTGTATCTTAGCAAGCGTCGATTGATGTTTGACCGAATCGGCAAACAGGCTCTCATCTTCCATCCAAAACGAGCCATGCTCTGTTGAAATCGAATGTACCATTCGCGAACGAACGGCAATCTCGATTTTTTCAAGTTCGGAAAGCAACAACCGGCGCAGCTCGCGGTCGAATTTATACAGAGCAAAGGCTGTTTCAAAATCTGCCTCAGACTTGAAAATCACATTTTCCTTGTCGGCAAGCAAAGGCCGCCAGTATACGCTGAAACGATAATAGCTGATATGGTGGAGCAAATGCAGCGCTTTTGCTTCGTCGGAAAACTTCATGCCACGGGATTTGAGTAGTGCGATTTGTTCCTCGTAAGAAAGGAAAGGCTTGGTGTAAATGGCTTTCTTCATGATTAAAAATAAAAGGCCTCCCCTGATTGCGCTGTTCTTACGGGAAGCGGGGGAGGCATGTTGGGTGCAAAGATATGCTTTTTCTCAATACTGCAAAATGAAAATAAAAGGCCTCCCCTGAGCGCGCTGTTCTTACGGGAAGCGGGGGAGGCCTGTTGGCTGCAAAGATACGCTTTTGATTGATACTGCAAATCGGATGGCTTTCTCATTGGAGGGGAGACACGGGAAAATCAATCGGTGAGAGCTTTGCACGAGAGAGCCACCAAACGTTCCGATGTGGAGGCGTCCGGACAGAAATCTTGGAGCTTTACACAAGATGTTGGACCCCCAAACATGCTTATTTGTTTACAAAACCATATAATATCGATCGCAAAAAAAGATGTATTCGTGAAATAAATTAAAAATAGCTCCATCGCGCCAGTTTGTAATAGTCGTGGAATAAAATAACTGAATTTATTACGCAGCTATCAAACGCGAGCTAAAGTTGGGGGCATAGTTGATTGAGGCTATCTGCATTTTGCAAAGCTCTATCGGTTATTGAAAACGGATTTTGCAGGCGAAAAAGTCCGGAATAGGCATGTCTCTAAAGGTTGGGAAAGGCACAATGTTAAATTTTTTACACAATCCCAAGCCTGGGCTGGCTCCGGAGAAAAAATGGAGCCTCCTCAGAACATGAAAACATGCCCTTCCGGAGCGGTTCTGAGGCGCGGTGAAGGAAATGCGCGTATTGCTTCCGCGATTTTGCAAGTTAAATTTAAGTTCTATATTTGCCCTCGTTAAAAATCTCTTATATGTATCTATTGTTACCTATATGCTATCATGAAAAAGCCGCTGTCGGAAAATGCGACGGTGACAACTCTACGTTTTACCCCCTTGACAAATCCACCGGTGAATTAGTTAACCGTCCCTTACTCTCTCACACTTCCTTGTTAAATCAATCTGTACTCCGGGCCAAGCTTGGAGCAAATCGGCATGTCAAATTCAATATAATGCGGTTGAAAAGTGATGTTGCATCATTTATTCATTTTAAATCAATATGCTCATGAGAAAATGCATCAGGTTTCTTTGTTTGTTATTGCTCCCGGCTATGTTTGGCGTTGCGGGCGTGTTTGCTCAGCAAACTGTTTGGGGAGTAGTGAATGATGCGTCTGGGATTCCGGTCATAGGCGCTAATGTGATTGAGAAGGGTACGGCGAATGGGGTGATTACCGATCTGGATGGTAAGTTCACTATTACGGTTCCCAACCTCAATGTTGTTTTATCGGTGTCTTACGTTGGCTTTCAGCCTTTGGATTTTAATCTTGACGGTAAGAATAATCCGGTGATTGTTATTAAGGAAGATTTGCTGAACCTCGACGAGGTTGTGGTGGTTGGTTACGGCGTGGTGAAGAAGCGCGACCTTACGGGCTCCGTTGCGTCGGTCAAGGGCGACAAGCTCCAGGAGGTGGCCACCTTCAGCGCCCAGGAGGCTTTGCAGGGACGGGCGGCAGGGCTTTCGGTGATGAGGAAGAATGCTGTTCCCGGTGGGGAGACGGCTATCCGTATCCGCGGGAATCGATCGCTGAAGGCTACGAATGATCCGCTTTATGTGGTGGATGGTATTCCGATTGTTGTTGGCTTGAATGAGCTGAGCGGATCGGATATTGAGTCGATTGAGATCTTAAAGGATGCTTCGGCTACGGCTATCTACGGCTCTCGCGGAGCTAATGGAGTTATTCTTATCACTACTAAAAAGGGTAGGGCTGGGAGAACTCAGATTGATTACAACGGCTACTATGGCATTCAGCAGGCTACCCGGACGGTGGACGTCATGGACGGAGCCGAATGGGTAGAGCTGGTTCGCGAGGCTAATCGCGCTACGACGAAAACGACGCCTTATCCTCTTGTGCCGACCCTGGAATGGGACAGGAAGGTTGGATACTTCGTTGCCGATCCCAGCATCATCAGTAAGATTGAGATGGGATATGATGAGCAGGGCAACTGGCATCCGGAGCGGGTTCCTTACACAAACTGGATGGATGAGGCTCTAAGGCTGGCTCCTATCCAGA
>JAITHO010000213.1 GCA_031279915.1 Tannerellaceae bacterium | reverse complement strand
AAATGTAAAAAAGATATTCTTCAAATACAAATAAATTAATTGCAAAATTAAAATGAAAAAGATGACTTTAGCGCTAATTTTTCTTGCAAGCGCATTTGGAGGCCTTCAGGCCCAGAAGATTAAGGGTTCGGATACAATGTTGCCGCTTTCTCAAAAAGTGGCCGAAAGTTTTATGAAAGCGAGGCCATCAGAATCGGTAACGGTAACCGGCGGCGGCAGCGGCGTTGGCATAGCGGCTCTCCTTGAGGGAACGACGGATTTGGCACAGTCGTCGCGCAAAATCAAGTTCGATGAGCGGCAAAAATTACAGCAAAGCGGGAAAACCGTAAAAGAGGTGATAGCTGCCTACGACGCCTTGGCAATTATCGTTCACCCTTCTAACAGAATTTCGGGCCTAACACGCGAACAACTTGAGGGAATTTTCACAGGAAAAATTACAAACTGGAAAGATGTTGGCGGCGACAATCTGAAAATTATTCCTTATGCTAGGGAGACGTC
This sequence comes from Tannerellaceae bacterium, assembly GCA_031279915.1. Taxonomy (GTDB): domain Bacteria; phylum Bacteroidota; class Bacteroidia; order Bacteroidales; family Tannerellaceae; genus DFXE01. Next base: position 9,927 of record JAITHO010000213.1, on the reverse strand, counting down.
GTCGGGTACTTATGAGTTCTTCAAGGAGAGCGTTTTGAGAAACAGAAACTACGTTAACGGAATAATGAGCATGCCGGCGACAGGTGCGATTATACAATCTATCAGCCAAACGCGAGGCGGTATTGGATACGTTGGGCTGGCTTATTTAAATAAAGATGTGAAGGCGCTTGGAGTATCGTACAAAAGCGGTTCGGCGCATGTGCAACCTTCTGCAGCTTCGGCCAAAGATGGGACATATCCTATTGTCCGCCCTTTGCTTTATTATTATGTAACGCAGTCAGAGAGCCGTTTAAAGGCTTTCATAGATTATATACTCTCGACGGAAGGCCAGAAGGTAGTGAGCGAAATTGGTTTTATCCCTGTCAAATAAAAAATGAGAAAAAGGATAAGGAAAATTCGGGAGCATTTGATGCAGGGATTGTTCGCCTTAAGCGGCAGTGTGACGAGCCTTGCGATCATTTTGATCATAATTTTCTTGTTTAAAGAAGGCTTAGGGCTCTTCCGCAGTTCGCAAATTGAGAAGGGCTATGTGCTTGCGGTGAACGTTTCTAATCCTGTAGGGGCGCTGGATTCTCGGCAAATTAAGGAGATTTTTGATTATGCTTATACGAATTGGGCTGAGATTGGCGGGAAAGATGCTGAAATAATTCCCTTCCGTTTTGAGGAGATATTTTCGATTTATGATGAAACAGAACTCGGAAATGACTACGAACTGCTGCCTGGAAAGCTGGGTGAGTTGATTGCATCGGAGCCAAATATTCTTGCCTTTTTGCCCGAACGTTATGCGCCGAAGGAGAATGCGGATGTGCGTATTTTGCCGTTACGAACTATTTCGCCGCGAAGCTTTTTTGGAGGAATTGAGTGGATGCCTACAGCTACGCCTGCCGCCCAATTCGGTGTGTTTCCGCTAATTATGGGAACGCTTTGGGTTAGCTTTTTTGCGATTCTTATTGCCTTGCCCCTGGGTCTTGGCGTAGCTATTTACTTGTCGGAGCTTGCGGATGAAAGGATGCGCAAATTACTAAAACCGGCCATTGAGCTGCTTGCGGGAATTCCGTCGGTTGTGTATGGATTTTTTGGTTTGGTGGTGCTCGTGCCTTTGATACAGAGGGCTCTGAATCTTCCGGTTGGGGAGACGGCGCTGGCTGGAAGCTTAATCTTGGCGATTATGGCCCTTCCTACGATCATTACGATTGCGGAGGATGCTATGCGTGCGACTCCAAAGGCGATGCGCGAAGCAAGTTTGGCGCTGGGTGCGACGCATTGGCAAACGATTTATAGAGTGATAGTTCCGTATGCTTCGTCGGGTATTATGGCGGCAGTGGTTCTGGGGATAGGTCGGGCTATCGGCGAGACGATGGCGGTGCTGATGGTTACGGGAAATGCTGCGGTTATGCCTCGGTCGATGTTTGAATCGGTGCGTACAATTCCGGCAACTATTGCTGCCGAACTTGGGGAAGCGCCTTCGGGCGGAACGCACTATCAGTCGCTTTTTTTGCTGGGCTGCATATTATTTTTGATAACAATGGTGGTGAGCATTTCTGCGGAGATTATCTCGAAACAGCCTATAAATAAGGGGTTATAGTTATGAATAAACGGAAGAAACAGCGGATAGCTTTTGCGATTTTTCGGCTGCTAAGCTTGGTGGTTGTCGGCATATTGTTGTGGATTTTGGGCTTCATTATTTATCGTGGAGCGGGTACGATTAGCTGGGAATTTCTGACTTCGGCGCCAACTGACGGCATGACGGGCGGAGGAATTTTGCCTGCGATTGTGGGTACGCTTTGCTTGGTTGCGGGCAGCGTTCTCTTCGCTTTTCCGGTGGGATTGATGTCGGGGATTTATATGAACGAGTATGCGGGCAATGGATTTGTGGTGAAGTTTATAAGGGTTATGACAAATAACTTGGGCGGCATTCCTTCGATTGTCTTCGGATTGTTCGGCATGGCTCTGTTCGTTAATACATTTGGCTTTGGGGATTCTATCATTGCAGGCTCGTTTACGTTGGGGCTTTTGATTCTTCCTCTGATAATAAGGACAACGGAGGAGGCGCTTAAGGCTATCCCGCAGTCGTTCCGCAGCGGAAGTTTGGCGCTTGGTGCGAGCAGATTCCAGACGATTGTAAGGGTGACGCTTCCGATGGCTTTCCCGAATATTGTGACGGGCTTGATACTTTCGATCGGACGTGTTTCGGGCGAAACGGCCCCGATTTTGTTTACGGTTGCGGCTTACTTTCTGCCTCGATTGCCGCACAGTATCTTCGATCAGGTGATGGCTTTGCCGTATCATTTGTATGTGGTTGCAACCAGCGGTACTGATATTGAGGCATCTCGACCGATTGCTTATGGCACGGCGCTGACGCTGATAGTAATTGTTTTGCTGATGAATCTGCTGGCGGGTTTGCTACGCAGGTACTTTGGCGGTAAAGTGAAGACAGATTAATGTTATGATTGAAACAAAACATATCGACTTTTATTACGGCGCTTTCCACGCGCTTAAGGATGTAAGTATTCGAATCGAGCCGCATACGGTTACGGCCTTTATCGGCCCGTCAGGATGCGGCAAGTCGACCTTCTTGCGACTTTTTAACCGAATGAACGACCTTATTGATGGCGTTCGCTTGACAGGCGAGTGCATCGTTGACGGCGTGAATATCTACAATAAGTCAGTGCAGGTTGACGATTTGCGGAAAAAGGTGGGAATGGTTTTTCAAAAGCCCAATCCTTTTCCTAAGTCTATATTCGAGAATGTTGCTTATGGCTTGCGGGTGAATGACGTTCAGAACAAGGCCTTCATCACGCAGCGTGTGGAGGAATCGCTGAAATCGGCGGCGCTCTGGGAGGAAGTGAAGGATAAGCTTAAGAAATCGGCCTTCGAACTTTCCGGCGGACAGCAGCAGCGGCTTTGCATCGCGCGTGCGCTGGCCGTTTCGCCCTCAATCTTGCTTATGGACGAGCCTGCATCGGCCCTCGATCCTATTTCGACATCTAAAATTGAAGAGCTTATACATGTTCTTAAGCAAGAATACACCATCGTTATCGTTACGCACAACATGCAGCAGGCAGCGCGCGTGAGCGATCGAACGGGCTTTTTTATGCTTGGCGAACTTGTTGAGTATAGCGATACGAAAAAGATGTTTCTCAACCCCGAAAAGGTAGAAACCCAAAATTATATAACAGGACGATTTGGATAAGAACATATTATGAAACATACAGAGAAAGAATTGCAGGCTCTGAAGGATGCCGTGAGCCAAATGTGGATGTTAGTTATGTCGCAGCTTGAGAAATCGGAGCAGGCTTTTATCAACAATGATATGGAGCTGGCTCGCGAAGTGGTCAGTCGGGAGAAGCGCGTCGACGCCTTTGAGCTCAAGATAGATAGTGATTGCGAAAACTACATCGCCCTCTATGCGCCGGTAGCAATCGACCTTCGACTTGTGCTGTCGCTCATCAAAATCAGCATAACTCTCGAACGTATCGGAGACTTCGCCGAGGGAATTGCCCGACATGTAATCGACGCCGACTGCGCCACTATCGAACCGGAGATAATGAAGGAGTTACGATGCGAGGACATGTTCGCCATACTCCGAAGCATGCTATCCGACAGCTTCACCGCCTTCTATTCGGAAGACACCGTTCTGTCGGGCAGGATCCTCTCCAAGGACGACGAGATTGATCACATCTACCGCCGATCCATTGACGTCCTGGCGGAATATCTTGCCGACCATACTTCCCTTATCCGTTGCGGACTGAAGACGATGCTGCTGATACGCAAGCTGGAGCGCATTGGCGATCATTGCAGTAATATTGTGGAAGAGATTGTGTTTTATGTCGACGCTAAGGTGCTGAAGCATCAAGGATGAGCCGCATCATAGCGACAGCTCCATCACATAGTCAACCTCATTTGTGCCAACCGTTTTGAAGCCGAGTTTGCGATACATGCCAACAGCATAGTTGGATTTGTCGACGCTTAAGCAAACATTTCTATATCCTTTTTCCCCCAGCAGTTTAATCATAGCATTCATTAGGCTAAGGCCGACGCCCTGATTGCGATATTCGCTGAAAACAGCGATGGCAAGCTCCGGAGCGTCGGCCTTGGCATGTACGTAGGTCTTTGTTTGTTCGGCGAGGAGCCGCGTCCATACGCCGCCGGCTATGCTGCCGTCGACTTCGGCAAGGAGGCAATGGTCGGTTGGATACTTGCCGAAGTCGCTGATATAAACTGCAATAGACGGAAGGCTGATGATGTCGCGAGGGTAGGGGGCAAGGCCTTCAGGGCGGTAGATGGCCTCGTACAGCAAATTGGGCATGAGGCAAAGCTCCTCCTTGCGAAGCTCGCGAATGGTAGCCAACACTTATTTTGCGGTGATCGAAAGATGCAGCTCCTCGAGTTGGGATGCATCTATGGCCGACGGCGCGTCGATCATCACGTCTCGTCCGGAAGTATTCTTAGGGAAGGCTATGCAATCGCGAATAGAGTCGAGGCCGGCAAAGAGCGACACGAAACGATCTAATCCGTAGGCTATTCCACCATGCGGTGGAGCTCCGTATTTGAAAGCATTAGTGAGAAATCCGAAGCGGGCGAGCGCCTGATCGTCGCTGAAGCCTAACATGCGGAACATCTTCTGTTGCAGATCGCTATCATGAATACGAATCGATCCGCCGCCAACTTCTACGCCGTTGATAACCATGTCGTAGGCATTGGCGCTGACCGCTCCGGGATCGCTGTCGAGCAAATGAATATCCTCCGGCTTTGGAGAAGTAAAAGGGTGATGCATTGCATAATAACGACCGTCGGCCTCACTCCATTCCAGCAATGGAAAATCTACAACCCACAGGCAGGCAAACGAATTTTTGTCCCTCAAACCAAGCTGCCCCCCCATTTCAAGCCGGAGCTCGCTCAATTGCTTTCGAGTTTTCATCGCATCATCCCCATAAAGAATTAAAATCAGATCGCCAGGACGGGCTCCAAATAAATCCTTGATTCGAAGCAGAATGTCCGCCGAGTAAAATTTATCAACACTCGATTTGACGCTCCCGTCGGCCTCCACGCGAGCGTAAATCAAGCCTTTGGCCCCAATCTGCGGACGCTTGACAAAGTCGGCGAGCCCATCAATTTGCTTGCGAGTATATCCGGCAGCCCCTTCAACACATATCCCGCCCACATATTCCGCGCCATCAAAAGGAGCAAAGCCATGTCCGCGAACGAGCTCCGGCGGGACTTCCGCAATCCTCATTCCGAAGCGAATATCAGGCTTGTCGCAACCGTAAAACTTCATTGCATCCGCCCAAGTCATGCGCGGAAAAGGCTCGCTGAACTCAATATTCAGAAGGCTGCTGAAAAGATGCTTCGTCATACCCTCAAACATGCAAAGAACATCATCTTGCTGAACAAAACTCATTTCGCAGTCGATTTGCGTAAACTCCGGCTGGCGGTCAGCTCGTAAATCTTCGTCGCGAAAACACTTCACGATTTGGAAATATCGGTCAAAACCCGACACCATCAGCAGCTGTTTGAACGTTTGAGGCGATTGAGGAAGCGCGTAGAACTGTCCGGGATTCATGCGCGAAGGCACCACAAAATCACGCGCGCCCTCAGGAGTCGAACTAATCAGCATCGGCGTTTCAACCTCGATAAAACCTTCCCCGCCAAGATAGTTACGCACCTCGGCCGTCATTCGGTGGCGCAATTCAAGGTTTGCGCGAACCAGCTGGCGACGCAAATCAAGGTAGCGGAACTTCATTCTCAGATCGTCGCCCCCGTCGGTATCGTCCTCAATCGTAAAAGGCGGCGTGGCGGCGCTGTTCAGAACCAGCATCTCGCTTACAATGATTTCAATATCGCCCGTAGGAATATGAACATTTTTGTTAGAACGCTCGCCAACAATTCCCACAGCCTGTATTACAAATTCACGGCCAAGCTTGTTTGCCTTATCGCACAAAATTGCGTCCTTATCCTGGTTAAAAACAAGTTGCGTAATCCCGTAACGATCGCGCAAATCAACAAAAGTCATGCCGCCCATACGTCTCACACGTTGAACCCATCCCGCCAAAGTCACATTCGCGCCCACGTTGGCCACCCGCAGCTCTCCACAAGTTTTCGTTCTATACATATATATATATAATATTAAGTGATTGATTTGAGAACGCGAAGATAGGTAAATCTCTTCAAGCTCAGCGCATGGCCAAGAAGTCTAAACATGGGCCAATATAAAGCTACGGAGGGTAGGGTGGGGGAGATTTTGCTATCATGCAGGTTTCCGGAGCCGCTATCCAAGCGATAACAGCTCCAATTGTTGTTCGCCAGCCATCCTAACACCATTGACGATGACTTGTTCGAGAAGGATGCGGATGAAAGTAATGTTGCCGTAATCACTTTCGAGCCTAAGTTCTCGCGGAAGATGAAGGTGAATGTCTTGAACTATGATTCTGGAACCCGTTTGTGAATAAAAGAATAGGGCCGACTGATTTCGTAACAGCCGGCCCTAATTGTATGATCCTCCGAAGGCTTATAGCTTGGCATTGATCGTGGCTATGTACTCCAAGAGTTCTTCGCGGCCTGACTTTTTCATTGATGAGGTGAGGAAGATGGGCGGTAGTTCTTCCCAGCTTTCGAGTAGTTTGGCCTTGTAGGCGGCGAGGTTCAGGTTCAGGCGCGAGTGGCTGAGCTTGTCGGTCTTGGTGAAGACGAGGGAGAAGGGAACGTTGTGCTCGCCAATGTAGGTGATGAACTCAAGGTCGATCTGCTGCGGCTCATGGCGGCAATCGATGAGCACAAAGAGGTTGATGAGCTGCTCGCGATGAATCACGTAGTCCTCAATCATGTTGTGCATCTTTTCGCGTCCGGCACGGCCTTTCTGAGCGTATCCATAGCCGGGAAGATCCACCAGATACCATTGCCCGTTGACGATAAAATGGTTGATGAGCTGCGTTTTGCCAGGGGTTTGCGAGGTGAGGGCCAGCCCTGCATGATTGGTGAGCATATTTATCAGCGACGATTTGCCGACATTGCTCCTACCGATAAAGGCATATTCGGGTTTGCCGTCTTGTGGGCATTTGCGGACATCGGTATTGCTCACTACGAAGCTTGCGTATTTTATTTCCATATATATAATAATGTATAGTGGATTCGAATTAGAGGCGGGGGATTATTCTTGCCCAAGAGTTTTCATCTGTTCCTGAACGATGGCGTCGACAACGGCCACGGTGGTCAGGTTAAGGATGTCGCGGGTGGTGCTTTCCAGGTCGGTGAAGTGAATCGGCTTGTTGAGGCCCATCTGAATGGGGCCGATGGTTTCGCCTACGCCCATTTCGATCAGCAATTTATAAGCGCTGTTGGCCGAACTCAGGTTGGGGAACACAAGCGTGTTGACATCGCGGCCATGCAGGCGGGTGAAGGGATACTTTTCGTCGCGGAGCTTCCTGTCGAAGGCGAAGTTGATTTGCATCTCGCCGTCAACTATCATGTCGGGATAATTTTTCTGGAGATAAGTGATGGCATCGTGCACTTTTTGCGGGCTACCTTGCTTGTCGGAGCCGAAATTGGAGTACGAAAGCATGGCCATGACGGGCTCATGGGCGAAAAAGCGGACGGCGTCGTGCGTCAAACGGGCAACATCAATCAGCACCTCTGTCGATGGATGCCGGTTGATAAGCGTATCCGACAGAAAGAACGTCCCCTTCTTGCTAAGAACGATATTCATCGCCCCAAAGTAGTTGTATCCTTTGCGGATGCCTATAATTTCTTCGGCAAGCTTGAGCACTTCGGAGTAGCGGCTGTACACTCCGGTGATGAAGGCATCGGCCTCGCCGGTTTCAACCATCATCATTCCGAAGGCGTTGCGATTGTTCATCTTCTCGAAAGCCTCGTCGAAGGTAACGCCTTGTCGACCCTTTTTCTTGGCCAGAATTTCGGCGAATCGGGCTCGGCGATCGCTCTCGCGGTCGTGACGGAGGTTAATGATCTGCAGATCCTCGATGTTGAGATTCTCCTCGCGGGCGATTTTGTGCAGACGCTCTTCGTTGCCAATCAGAATTGGGATGCAGATGCCCTCGGCCTTGGCCTCAACGGCCGCCCTAATCATGTTGGAGTGATTAGCCTCGGCGAATACAACCCGCTTAGGATGAGCCTTGGCCATATCAATGAACGATCGGATCAGCTTATTGTCGTAACCCATCATCTCCCGCAGATGATGTGCATAGCCATCCCAATCGCTGATGTTCTTGCGCGACACTCCGGAGGCAATCGCCGCCTTTGCAACGGCCAGCGACACCGCCGTGAGCAGCCTCGGATCAAGAGGCTTGGGCAGAATATAATCGCGGCCAAAGGTGGTGCGCTTCAGGCGGTAAGCAGCGTTCACAACGTCGGGCACAGGCTCCTTCGCCAAGGCGGCGATGGCCCTCACGGCCGCAAGCTTCATCTCCTCGTTGATAGCCCGCGCATGAGTGTCGAGCGCTCCGCGAAAAATGTATGGAAAGCCCAGAACATTGTTAACCTGATTGGGATAATCGGAGCGTCCGGTAGCAAAAATCAGGTCAGACCGCGATTTCATGGCCTCGCTATATGAAATCTCAGGATCAGGATTGGCCAGCGCGAATACTATCGGATTCGGATTCATGCTCTTAACCATCTCGCCGCTCAACACATTAGCCACCGAAAGCCCCAAAAACACATCGGCGCCCGCCATAGCCTCCGCAAGGGTTGCAACAGGCCGCGAAGTGGCAAACTCGCGCTTTTGAGCGTTCAGATCCGAGCGATTTGTAGAGATCACTCCCTTGCTATCGCACATCACAATGTTCTCGCGGCGAGCTCCCAGCAGCACATAAAGCCTTGTGCACGAAATAGAAGCCGCCCCGGCTCCGTTCACCACTATCCTGACCTCGTTAATGTCCTTGCCCGTGATTTCGAGGGCATTCAAAAGGGCGGCGGCGGAGATAATAGCCGTGCCATGCTGGTCGTCGTGCATCACCGGGATGTCGAGTTCGGCCTTCAAGCGTTCCTCAATCTCAAAACATTCCGGAGCCTTAATATCCTCCAGATTAACACCCCCGAAAGTGGGTGCGATGGCCTTAACGGTGCGGATAAAAAGGTCGGGATCCTTCTCATCGACCTCAATATCGAACACATCAATGCCTGCAAATATCTTAAACAGCAGCCCTTTGCCCTCCATCACCGGCTTGCCGGCCACCGCGCCAATATCGCCAAGCCCCAGCACAGCCGTACCGTTCGAAATAACCGCCACCAGATTCCCCTTCGCCGTATAGCGGTAAGCATCAAGCGGTTCATTACTGATAGCCAAACAAGGTTCGGCCACCCCAGGCGAGTATGCCAACGATAAATCGGCCTGAGTGCTATGAGGTTTGGTCGGAACGACTTCAATTTTTCCGGGCTTGCCTTCCGCGTGATATTTCAACGCTTCTTCTTTGATTGATTTTGCCATGATTACTTGAATATTAATAATAAGTTAGAATTGAGAGGGCAAAGAAAATTAAAAAAAATGATTTGAAAAGAAGCGACAGCCTCCAAAAAGCCTCTTGCCGCCCGCCATGAGGCAAATATGGGCGTCCATAAAGCAAATATGGGCGTCCCTAAAGCCGTTATGGGCGTCCATAAAGCCGTTATGGGCGTCCATAAAGCAATTATGGGCGTCCATAAAGCAATTATGGGCGTCCATAAAGCAATTATGGGCGTCCATAAAGCAAATATGGGCGTCCATAAAGCCGTTATGGGCGTCCATAAAGCAATTGTGGACGTCCCCCATCCAATTGTGGAGGGACTGTAATCCCAACTGGGACGTCCCATTTCCGTTTGGGACGTCCCCATTTCCGTTTGGGACGTCCCCATTTCCGTTTGGGACGTCCCCATTTCCGTTTGGGACGTCCCAATTCCCGTTGTGGACGTCCCAATTCCCGTTTGGGACGTCCCTAA
>JAITHO010000048.1 GCA_031279915.1 Tannerellaceae bacterium | reverse complement strand
GGAGGCGATTTATGATACCGATGTTAGCTCTATCGACAGCTTGGACGTGAGCCGTGAAAGTATCGCCAGCCTGACGGGCATTGAATACTTTAAGAATCTACGATTTCTCGACTGTAGCCAGAACGAATTGAAGACGCTTGACCTATCTTCCTTAACCAATCTGCATGAGTTAGACTGCTACTCTAATGAGCTTGAGGATCTGAACTTATCATGGTTGACGAATTTACAATCGCTCAAATGCGATGACAACCAACTGACGTCGCTTAATGTATCATGGCTTACCAATCTGGAAATATTGGATTGCGATCATAATCAATTAAGGTCGCTTGACATCTTCGGATTGACGAAATTACATGAGATTGACTGCAATAACAATCAATTGGAGACGATTCACTTATCGGGCTTAAGCAATCTGCAAAAATTGAACTGCTACAATAATCAACTTACGGAGCTGAACCTTTCCGGATTGTCGAATTTGGAACACCTTGACGTCGATAAGAACAAATTGAGGGCGTTAAATATTTCAACCTTAACGGCGCTGACGTTTTTCTACTGCAACTACAATCAACTTAGCGAGCTGGAGGTTTCCAGCTTAACGGACTTAATATGGTTTAGCTGCACGCATAACTCATTGACGAGCTTGAACCTATCAAACTTGGCGAATCTGAATTGGATGAACTGCAGTCATAATCAACTTACATTCCTGAACCTTTCCGGCTTGACGAATATAGAATCAATTGACTGCTGTAACAATGAATTGGAGACGTTAGAACTATCAGGCTTAAGCAAACTGAGGCACTTATACTGCAACAATAATTATTTGAGGACGCTGGATCTGTCGGGGGCCGCGTTTAGAGATAAAAGTTCAGTCAATTGCTTCTACAATAACATGAAATCGACTTCAAACGTAACCGGCTGGATAGGCGGGGAGCGTTGGAAGTTCGATCCTCAGCGCAATGGCGATTGATTGACCGAAAATGAAGCTTAGTTTGTATTCTTACTCCTCAGCTATTGGCGAATAGTATCTTAAGTTATGTTGTGGGAGGAGTTCGGGGTGGAAGATGTGTATTAAGTCGCGTAGGAGGAGGTTGGGGTGAACGGGAATTTCTTCGTGATATGGTATCAGGCCGGTGTGGCAGGCGTAGATATTACGTGTTTTGTAGGCGCTGAAGGCTGCGTAAGGCGGATATTCATCTCGGAGAGCTTTGTAGGTTAGCGGAGCAGCCGTGTTGTACTTTATGAGCCAGATGTCGGCGTCGGCGGCAGTGTTGAGTACGGTTTCGAAGGCTAGCGGAACGCTTCCCTCGCCCTTGAGATGGTCGAAAACATTCTGCGCGCCGGCGTCGGCAAGCATAACCGACATGTAACTGCCTCCGACGGGAACGTACCATGACGATCCGTAGCGTTTTTCGGTCAGGATCTGTGGTCGATGTTCTGCGGCAACGAGTTCTTTCAGTTCGTTGTATTCTCGTTCGGTTTGTATAAATATTGAATCAGCTTGCTCTTCGCGTTGAAGAAGTAGGCCGAAGAATCGGATCCATTCGGCGCGTCCGAGCGGAGTCGGTTCCATGTAGTCGGCGCCTTCGATGATGGGTATTCCAGTCTTGGCGACAGCTCCGTAGTCTGCATTCTGGAATGGACTGGCGATGATGAACCTTATTTCTCGGTCAATGATCTTCTCGACATTTGGAGATATGGCCATTCCGAGATCGGCCACGGTTCCGCGAGCGATTCTCTCTCGAATCTCGTTCGATGCGATGTACATTGGCTCGCAAACAGCTTCAATACGGCTTCCTGCGCCTATCATTTCAATCATAGCAACGTGCACGGAGGAATAAACGGCGAGTCGGCTAACGGGCGTGCGGATGATTGTTCCTGCCGGCAGATCGCTTGGAAGAGATTCGCTGTTAGGCACGAGCACGTATCGGTTCAGGAGGCGGCCTTCATTCCAAGGATCGTTTAATTCAACGACCGTGAAGCCGGCATAACGTTCAACTCTGAAGCCGGAAGCGTGCCGGGCGTAGTCTCCTTTATAGACGGAAGAGCCTGGCCTTCCGCAAGAGAAAGCCAGGCTCAAGATTAGTACAATAGCTATCAGTCGTTGCATTCTTATGGTTTTTCAGTCACCACGACGGTGTGCATGAAGACGACTTTAATTGGATTCAGTCCTACGGTCCAGGTCTGGATCAGCGAACCGGCTGAGGAGAAGACGTGGAGGTCGCCGTTGTTCATATAATCGCTTGCGGTGAGGTAGATGTTCTCGGTGTCGGAGTCGATGAAGAGTTTGTATGGCATCGCCGGAGCGTCGCCCTTGATGAAACTGCCTTCAATGAGCTTCTCCTCCATGGCGTCGTAGATGCCGTAAACTGTTGGGACGGCTCCCGACCAGTCGTACTGAAAGAACCATATTCTGGAGCCGTTGGTTGTCATCTCCGAGGGATGAACTCCATCTACGATCGACACCGTTTCGTTGTCGGCGGCGATGCGCTGAAGTACGGGCGGATTCGAGTAGTCGCCCATGGAGATAACATAAACGTCGCCTTGCTTGTCGGCCAGGAGGCTGACAGGATTCTGCACCACTTCAATCTTCTTTATCTCCGTGAAGGTCGGAATATCAATCACGGATACGGTCTTGTCGTAGCCGATAGGGCTGGCGAAGTCCATTCCTCCGGAGTTAGCCACGTAGAGCTTGCTGCCTACTGCTGCGATCTGCTCCGGATTGCGGCCTACCGTCACGGTTTTATCCACGGCCAGCGACGTTGTATCGACGCTGATGACCTTTCCATTAAATAGCGTGACGAATATTTTTCCGTTGGCGGAGGTAACAGCTCTTGGTTCTCCGTCGGTCTTGATCTGCTTAATGGATACACCGAAAAGGTCGGTCACCTCGATGGTCTGCGAGATGGATACGAGGATGTACATCTTCTGTCCGTAGATGATGGCGTCTTGAGCAAGATCGCCCAGCTTGCGCTGGTTGGTGGCCAAGAAAACTCCGTTGATGGAGCTCTTGTCGACGAGGTTGATGAAGTCGAGGCTGGAGTTGTTTTCTCCCACGTTTCCGCTGTTCAGCACGTATGCTCCATGCATCTCCACGATCTCAATCACGGGGAGCTTATCCGTTACTGATACCGAGGCCGCCGTCGATGCCTCTCCCGAATCATTTGTTGCAACCACGATCAAGTAGGGCTTCCAGGGCGTTCCGGCAGGCACTTCGAAGAACTTGACTCCAGCCGGCGCTTTTCCGAGAGAGTGAGTTCTGTCCGTAGATGACTCGCCGAGATAGATAACATACCAGCCGATGTTCGTTTCCGGCTCCGGAAGATCCCAACTAAGCGTGCCGCCTATACTGAGCTCCACGCCATCTGTATCGGTAAAAGTAAGGTTAGAAACGACCTTGCCCGGAGGGAGATTGTCATTATCATCGCCTCCGCATGAGAATAAAACAAGCTGAAAGAAGCCGATCAGCGTTACATAGAATAAAAAACTTTTTGTTTTCATCTGTTTAAATAATTAGAGTTATTAATATGTGAGATTTATACTTAGTCTGAACGAACGTCCCGGCATGGGATAATATCGTATCACGTCGTAATTGGCTCCGGCTATGTTGAGGACTTCGGCTTGTAGCTTTAGGATGCAAGATCCGAGGCGGAAGCTTTTGTTTGCCGACAGATTATGCTCTGCATAGCTATCAATTTGGTTGGCCGGAATGTTTTGCGGAAGAGCGTATCGCCTGCCGGTTGCCGTCATCACGTACCCAAGGTTTATCCAAGGCAAGCCGATCATGGCCGAAGCCGATGCTGCATTCCGTGGAGTGTAGGGAATCTGCTGTCGATAGTTCTTTGCCTTGGGATTGGTCAGATCGATCGCCTGCTGATAGCTATACGAGGCCGACAGGTCGAGCAGATAGCTCTCCTTATGCGGCAAGCCCAAGCTGAGAAGCAAGCTAAGGTCGAGCCCTCGCATCTCCACCTCGCCCATGTTGATCATTTTCCAGACATACAAAGTTGGGAAGGCAACGATCTTGTCCGATACCTTATTATAATATGCATCTGCCGAGGCCGACAGCAAGCGGATGGGGCCGTAGCCTCCGCCCGTCCAGGTCAGTCCCAGATTATACTGCGAGGCTCGTTCAGGCCGCAGATTGGTATTGCCCAGGCGCAGATAGTACAGATCGGTGAAGGTTGGCGTCCGAAAAATATCCTGCCACGAAGCTCTCAACCGCAAGGCATTCGCAGCAAAAGGCCGTACCGACAGGCTTATCGCAGGCGACAGTCGTTTGCGATCGGCCGGACGCGCTCCGCCATTGCTCACCTCATCCCGCATATACGTAGCCAGCACACTAGCCGTGCCCGTCAGCCACGGATTCATGAATCTGGCAGCCGCAACCGTTAGCGAGCTCAATCGACGCGGAAGAGGAGAATTTCGGAAATTATTATCGAGCGATGAATGGATTATATCTGTTACCAATACCGCCGACAGTCCTCGCCCCAGATTTGCCCTCGCCCCAGCCGACGCATAGTATTCCCGCTGACAATTCTTATCCTCCTGACTGCCGGCGGCATAATTATCATTTGGCGAGACATAAAAACTGTAAGAATAGTTATATCGAGCATAAGTTCGGAAGAGAATCCGCCTGCCCAGCGGTAGCTCATACATTGCCTGAACAAAAAAATTATCATCAAGCAACCTGTCGCCACTTTTATCATTATAAAGTATGACCGAGCCCGGTAGCCCCCGTTCCGAATTATAGGAATAAACCTTTGCCTGAAGACGCCCGCCATTTGCCCAGCTCCCGTATGCATTCGCCTCCAAACGCAGCGAACTAATATCGCTGTTGCGCCTAAGTTCGCGCGTTGAAATATTTCCGTTCGCAAGCGTAAAAGGATAATCGCCCCGTGCCCCAAGCCACTCGGCATGCCCCGAAGCCGAGATCGCATCGCCCAGCTTCCGCTCATAGTGCGCATAAGGATTCAGAAGCCCAAACGAACCTCCGCGGAGGCCCAACGCAAGCCGGCTCTTCCTCTCCTCGGAAAATTCAGGACGCGCCGTAACAATCTGCAAGGCCCCCGCCGAGGCATACATCCGCGCCGTGCGAAAAATATCATCCGCCAAACCAATCGACAGCGTCACGCTCTCAACATTGTCGAGCGAAAACCTTCCCACATCGGCCAACCCGCTTTGCGCATCTACCACCGACACGCCATCGTACGCAACCCCTGTATGACGAGCCCCCAAACCGCGTACCGACACAGTCTTCAGCCCCCCAATGCCACCATAATCCGTTAGCGTCGCCCCAGCAAAAGTGCGCACCACCTCCGAGAGGTTCCGCATACCCAGAGCCTCAATCTGCCGCCGCTCAAAACGCTGCATCGGAGCCCCCGCACGAGCTGGCGACGGACGAAACTGCCCGGCCACCTCCACCTCCGGCAGTCCATGCAGCGCAGCCGTATCAAGCTGAGCCTCGGCAGCAAAAGCCACCGTCACAAGCAACGCAAGCCATAAAGCTCGCCAATAGTTAAGAAAAAAAATCATAGTTCAAAAATTAATTAAGAAAATACCTACTCCCGGATATTTTGAAAACAAATTGGTATGGCAGGTCTTCTGGCTCGTTCTCCCCCTTCTGGCCGCCTTCCCGGGACCCCATGTCCCAGTGGCATCGAAGTATGCCGGGGGTTAAAAAGAACTTACAGCTACGGGTATAGCTCCGGATTCGCACCGGATTCCCTATTATGAATTTCCCGCGAACGCAGGATAATCACACCATAATCCGCGCCAAAAATAATCTTATTTTTTATTTCTTGCAGCATGAGTGAAGCGGTGAATCTCATTAAATGATAGATAGGGTGGGTATAAGGGCAAGCGCATTTAAATTTGAGCTCGATGATAAGAAACTAAGCAATACTCTGTAGGGCATCATTATCAACGATGTCGAGATTCAAGGAAGGCTTTTTAGGCAGAAAATTGTAGGCTATAAGACCGGCAACCAGGTTGGTAATGAAATTTACCGGGCTACGATGGCGGGTAT
>JAITHO010000046.1 GCA_031279915.1 Tannerellaceae bacterium | reverse complement strand
TGGGCCTGATATTCGTTCGCGAAATACTGCAGCGCCACGGATGCTGCTTCTCGCTCCGCACGGGCAGCGACGGCCTTACGCGCTTCAGGATTGGCTTCTGATTGCGCTGCATGTTTTGGTGCAGATGAGATGCGGGCCGGCGCTCATCTGCATCGCATCGGCTTCTTCTCAACATAGTGCCTATATTCGGAAAAAAAAATTTTGGCTGAACATGGTACCTATATTGTCCAAAAAAAGCTGGTGGACGCAAGCTAGGGGCTAGGTTGAGCCCAAATAGCTTTCGGGAAGGCAACTTAATGCCTGGTTTGCGCCAAATATGATTTTTTGGGCCCAACTCAATGCCATATTGTCAGCAAAATATTGTTTTGAGCTCAATCTAAGGCCTGATTATACCCCCCAAAGGCGTTTTTTTCTCAACCTAGGGACTAGGTTGGCTCCAAAACTTTTTTTTGGGAACAGATAGGTTCCTAGTTTCTCCCAACAACTAATTTTGGGCCTAACTAGGTCGCTAGTTTGTGCAAATTTTTTTTTGGGGAGATGAGCCGATAGGCTGGCTTGGGCTGGGCGAAGGGGGATTTAAGTAAGTTCGGCCTATCTTTGGCAAATAATTTTAAAATCTATATCAATATGAATCGAACATTATTTTATGTACTATGGTTTGCGGTCGGCCTTGTGTCGTGTACAACGAAGGATAAGGGCGGCGAGCTTGACTTGGGGGCGATTGCGGGTCGGAATCCGGAGGTTGCGGTCGTTGCCGGGAGTGAAGTTTTTCAGGGAAAAACGTTGCATATCAATCCTGAGGGTGGGAATAAGGGCCTGCTGGTGTGGGAGAAGGGCGAGGGGCAGAAGGCTCTTAGCGGCAAGTATCTGGCGCTGGAGGTTTATGGCGACAATGAGTTCAGCGGGGTTATAACGTTTGAGTTTTATCGTGAGGAAGACAGCCAGACGGCTGAGCAGATTGTGCTTCAGAGCGGGGAGCAGGCCGTTGCGGAGGGCGAGCGTCCGCGGCTGTCGGCGCTTGTGGGCATCTTGCCGCGGTTGAAGACGAAAATGGTGTTTCCGCTGAGCTATTTGGATGCGCAAACGCTTTTCCTGCCCCGGTATCCAAGGCAACTGAAGGGTACGGTGAGCGGCAATAGGCTTGCGCTTGAGGATGTAAGCAAGATTGTGATTCGCTTTGGGCCTTATTCGGATCCGCACTTCCGTCCGGTTTACGAGATTGCCTCGGTTGCGCTTTGCGATTCTGTTCCGCAGCCTTATCCGGCGGCTGATAGCCCCGAAATTGATGTATTTGGGCAATGGATGCGAAAGGATTGGCCTGGTAAAATCAGGAGTGAAGAGGAGCTGAAGGAGATTAACCTCGGGCAGGCTCAGAGGGCGATAAGCACGGCTGCGCTGCCTTCCGACTGGAGCCGCTACGGGGGATGGATGGGCAAGCGATTCGATGCCACGGGCTTTTTCAGGACGCATCACGACGGGGCTCGCTGGTGGCTGGTTGATCCGGAGGGATACGGCTTCCTTAGCGTTGGGGTTGACTGCATGCGGCGCACCTCCTCGGGCCCGGTTAATGGCATCGAGGATCTGTTTGAATGGCTGCCGAACGATGGCGATAAGTTGTATTCGGAGGCGATAAACCGCGGCGACAGGGGCGTGGTTGCCGACTTTTATGTGGCCAATCTCATACGTGTGTTTGGATCCGAATGGAAGAGCCGATGGCTGGAATCGACTGCGGCTATGATGCGCCAACTGCGCTTTAATACGGTTGGGAACTGGTCGGAGATAGAATTTGCGCGCTATGCCAAGATACCTTATGTGCTGCCTCTGCAGCGATTCCCGTCGACCAAGGTTCAGCTCTATCGCGACTTCCCCGACGTCTTTGCCGATGAATATCGGGAGAATGCCGTTCGCTTTGCGGCCCAGCTTGAGGAATACAAGGACGATCCATACCTGATTGGCTACTTCCTGAGGAACGAACCGGAATGGGCTTTTGGCTACCACAATCTGGCCTACGAAATGTTTGGCGACAATCGGCAATCGGTCACCAAAGATCGGTTCATCACATGGCTTGAGGAGCGCTACGGAACAGTAGATAAGCTTAACTCAGCCTGGAAGCTCTCCCTCCAGTCCTTCAGCGATCTGAAGCAAGCCGTGTTCAAGAGCTATCCTTCAGAGGCGGCTGATAAGGACTGCTATGAGTTTTCTGTCATCATGGTAGGGATGTACGTCGACATAGCCTGCGACGAGGTGAAGAAAATCGACAGCAATCACCTTAACCTCGGAATGCGCTACGCATGGCTAAGTTCAGATCTGCTCTATAAGGCCGGCGAACGCTTCGATGTGTTCTCGATCAACGGCTATGGCATCAATCCGCCTCCCACGGCCGAGATCGCCCGCATAAGCGGCAAGCCCGTCATGATCGGCGAGTTCCATCATGGAGCCACCGACCGCGCTCTGCCCGCCACCGGCATAACAGGCGTGCTCACACAAGAAGATCGCGCCTCAGCATATCGCAACTACATCGAGCAAGGCTTTGCACGACCCGAACTCATCGGCATGCACTACTTCCAATGGGTAGATCAACCCTACTACGGACGCTTCGACGGCGAAAACTACAATATCGGAATCGTCACCCAAACCAACATCCCCTACCAAGAGCTATCCGAAGCCGCAATAACAACCAACGAGCGCATCTATAAAGTAGCCTCCGGCCTCGAAGCACCATACAAGGCAAACCTTACCATCGTTCCCCCCATCCACTACTAAGCTAATACGACAACAAAGAAAGCACGCCCGCAACCAAGCCCAAGGATACGGAAGGCGCCATCGCCCCGCACCCAACAGTTGCGGGCAGCTCTCTTTTTACTTATATATAAGGTATAAGAAAAAACGAATGCCAAGCTTAACCCTGAGCAACAATAGGAGAAGTAAGATTATGCCGGCATTGTTTTTTCCCTATCTTTGCTCAGCAAACAAAATAAGAACCCACACAATTATTTAATATGAATGAAGAATTATTGCAAACGGTTAGAAGCCGCGCGACAGAATGGCTTGCCGATAGTTACGACGCAACAACGCGCAAAGAAGTACAAGCGCTGCTCGACAAGAGCGATCCCACTGATCTGATAGATGCATTCTACAAAGACCTGGAGTTCGGCACCGGCGGACTGCGCGGCATAATGGGCGTAGGCACCAATCGCATGAATATTTACACCGTTGGAGCCGCCACGCAAGGCTTTGCCAATTATCTCAAGAAAGAGTTCGGACATCTGCCGCAAATAAAGGTTGTGATTGGATACGATTGCCGTAACAATAGCGCCCTCTTTGCCAATGTTGCCACCGAAATATTTTCGGGCAACGGAATATATGCCTACGTATTCAAAACGCTGAGGCCAACGCCCGAAGTATCATTCGCAATCAGGCATCTGGAATGTCATGCAGGAATTATCCTAACCGCATCGCACAATCCGAAGGAATATAACGGCTACAAGGCTTATTGGGAAGACGGAGCGCAAATCATAGCTCCCCACGACCGCAACATCATTGCCGAAGTAAATAATATACGAAGTGTATCCGAGATACGCTTCGAGCGCAACGAGAAGCTGATTGAAGTAATAGATAGCGAAATCGATCTGAAATACATGGAGGCGCTCAAGAGCATATCACTGTCAGGCGATATCATCGCAAAGCATCACGACATGAAGATCGTTTATACGCCTATCCACGGAACGGGAGTGCAGCTCGTTCCCGAAACGCTGAAGTTCTTCGGATTCACGAACGTTATCCACGTTGAGGAGCAAGACGTAGTTAGCGGCGATTTTCCAACCGTGCAGTCGCCCAATCCCGAAGAACCGGCCGCCCTGGCCATGGCCCTGGCCAAAGCCGAAGCCGTAGGAGCCGAACTAGTTCTGGCAACCGATCCCGACGCCGACAGAGTAGGCGCAGCCGTCAGAGATAACGATGGCCGCCTGGTGATCCTGAACGGACATCAAACAGCCCTCCTCTTCGTATACTATCTGATCATGCGCAGACGAGAACTCGGACGTATGAAAGGCCACGAATACGTGGTCAAAACAATAGTCACCACCGAGCTGATCCGCACCGTAGCCGAGCGCAATGGAGTAGAAGTATACGACGTATACACCGGCTTCAAATGGATAGCCGACCTCATGAGGCAAAACGAAGGCAAGCTGGACTTCATAGGAGGAGGCGAAGAGAGCTACGGATTCTTGTGCGAGGACTTCGTTCGCGACAAAGACGGCGTTTCAGCCTGCGCAATGCTAGCCGAGATAGCTACATGGGCCAAAGAACAAGGGCTAAGCGTATACGAACTGCTTCAAAAGATCTACGTTGACTACGGATACTCGAAGGAGATAGGCATATCAGTAGTAAGGCAAGGCAAGAGCGGAGCCGAAGAGATAGAATCCATGATGAAGAACTATCGCAGCAACCCTCCGACGGAAATAGCCGGCTCGAAAGTGGCATTCATCTACGACTATGCCCGTCTCAAAGGATTCATTTGCCAAAACAACGAGATCTTCTCGCTCGACATGCCAACAACATCCAACGTTCTGCAATACGTTACGGAGGATAACACCAAGGTATCGATACGCCCGTCGGGCACTGAGCCCAAGATCAAATTCTATTGCGAAGTGCATACGCGAGTGGAGAATGTAAGCCAGCTACCCGAAGCCGAAATGGCCGCATTGCGGAAAATAGAGCAAATAAAAGCGTCCTTAGCGATATGACGGAAGCCCTGATTATTGAAGATGATCTTTTTTTCGCTTCCATGCTTTCTTCCTGGCTCAGCAAACGGGGGATGAGCGTCACAACCGTATCCTCCGTTAGTGAAGCCAGGAATAAACTCAAAACCGCAACCTATCAATTCATACTCTCCGACCTTTATCTGCCCGACGGCGAAGGCATCGACGTGCTCACCTGGCTGCGCAAGAAAGACAAGAACGTCCCCTTCATCATCATGACCAACTTTGCACAGATACCAACAGCCGTGCAAGCAATCAAGCTCGGAGCGTCAGACTATATCGCCAAGCCTATCAATCAAGAAAGCCTCTGGACAAAAATAACAGAGCTACTGCATGCCGCAAGCAAAGCCGACCAAAGCTCAACCGGACGCATAGAACTTATAGAAGGAACATCAGCGCTATCAAAGCAGATGTACGAACTAATAAACCTCGTGGCGCCAACCAATATGTCGGTACTCATCAGCGGAACAAGCGGAACCGGAAAGGAATTTGCCGCACGCAGGATACACGAGCTCAGCGAACGATCCAAAGCGCCATTCATAGCCGTTGATTGCGGCGCCATCCCAAAGGAATTAGCATCATCGGAGTTTTTTGGACACGTGAAAGGATCCTTCACCGGAGCGATCGACAATAAAATAGGAGCCTTCGAAGCAGCACGCGGCGGAACTATCTTCCTCGATGAAATAGGCAACCTCACCTATGAGATACAAGTTCAGCTCCTGAGAGCGCTCCAGGAGCATGCAATCAAGCCCATCGGAACCAATAAGCTGATCAAAACCGACGTGCGCCTCATCTCCGCAACAAATGAGAACCTGCGAACCGCCATAGCTGCCGGACATTTCCGCGAAGACCTGTATCACCGCATCAACGAATTTAATATCCGAATCCCCGACCTCAAGGAGCGACCCGAAGACATCCTACTCTTCGCCGAGCATTTCCTCCGACAGTCTAACATAGAACTCAAAAAAGAGGTGAAAGGATTCAACAAAGAAACAGCCGCCTACTTCTTCGCATACCCCTGGCCAGGCAATCTCCGACAGATGCGAAATGCCGTAAGATATGCCACACTACTCGCAACCGACGACTATATCGCCATGAAAGATCTTCCGCAAGAACTAACAATCTCCTCGGTTGCGAATTCACCAACCCAGCTCAAAAGCGAAGCGCACGAGCGCGAACTCATTGTCAATGCCCTCCAACGTGCCAATAACAACAAAACCCTTGCGGCGCGTTTACTCGGCATCGACCGAAAAACGCTTTACAACAAAATCAAAGCTTACAATCTGGAAATATAGCTCCGCCCGCCTTACTTGCCCGACAGCTCAAAATCCTTCTGACCAATCAAATTTCCGTCGGCAAAGATATCAACGCGATACACTCCCGGCGAGAGGAACTCCTCCACATCCCAATATAGCGTCACGGCCTGCTCCTCGCCGTCATATTCAATCGCCTTTTTCATAGAATAATTAATCTCGCGGCCCTCAAAGGAGAACACATTCGCCCGGCTCTTGACAAGGACATCATCGTCGGGTCTCTTGAGCCTCACGTATATCATTTTCTCCCCAACAGGAGCAGTTATATTTTTCGCGATACGGAAACTGACTGCAAACTGCGTCATCTGCTTAATCTGCTTCGCCTCCTTTCCGCGAGCGTTGAGAGGAAGAACGGCAATGCCAAGCGCATCCAGCCGACTTGCGAGCGTAACCCGTTCGGTTTGTTTTTCGAGCTCTTTAGAAAGCTTCTCAGCCTCGTTGCGCACAGACTGATAACGCTGCACGGCCTGATTCTTTTCCTTCGTTAGCTGCTCATTGGCCAGATTGAGGGAGTCGATTTGCACCACATAATTGCGCATGATCTTCCGCAAAGTCTCTATTTCTTTTTTCAGCTCATCGATGCGCTTAGTGTTGGTTGTCTTCACGGTGCGCAGCTCGTCCATTAGCTGCTGAACCTTGGCCTTTTCTGTTTCGAGCATAGCCATGAGGGAATCGTTGCCTACTTTAAAATTGAAGTTTTCGTACTGGATAGATATTTCGTCCCATTGCTGCGATATTTCGCCGATTTCCTTCTCAAGCTGAAATGATTCGCGGATGTTTTGTATTTCCTGCTGCGTTTTGTTGTACCACCACCATCCGCCGCCCAGTATCAATACCGCAACAACAACCGACACTGCTACAATGGAGCTTCTCTTTATACCTTTATTATCTGCCTTATTCATATTAAACAATCTCAAATATTGGCGCAAATATAAGAAACACTTTTGGCTTTAACATTTATAGGGGCTATTCCAGGGGCAAGCGCATTTAAAATTGGCGCAGGCAAATTGCCCGTTAGGGCATCCATATCAATAGAAAGAACGTCCGGCGTATGCACTTTCCCCGTAGGGGATACACATTATTTATATGCATTGCATCCCTTACGGGCAAGCAGGCTCGCGACTATTGTTATGTACCTAAACGAATAGCGCACCGATTACAAAGCGGCGTGAGCCTGGGTATCATCTCCCCTTTTTGACCTGATATTTTTAAATGGTTTGCCTTGGCGATATCCCAAAGGCAAGCGCATTTAAATTTGAGCTTGATGATAAGAAGATATTTTCTGTGCCGCCAATTTTTTTATCGTTCAAAGCTGCGATTGATAAAAATCCGTTGCCATGGAAGTCTCTCAAAATAAAGCTGAATTTAGAAGCCCAAAACTTTATCC
>JAITHO010000029.1 GCA_031279915.1 Tannerellaceae bacterium | reverse complement strand
TTTGCCGATTGCACAGGACTATTAACGATTACTCTACCTAACTCTGTAACAAGTATAGAAAATTCTGCTTTTTACGGTTGTATCAGATTACAATCTATAACTATCCCTAACTCTGTAATCAGTATTGGCTCCTCTGCTTTTAACGAATGTACACTATTGCAATCTGTTATTCTCCCGAGCTCTGTAACAAGCATCGGCGATTGGGCTTTTAGCGAATGCAAGAACCTAAGAAGTGTAACTGTACAAAGAGCTACTCCACCGAATATCGGCAATGCAGCATTTACTTTTGTCCCCCTAAGCTCCGCCACTCTAACAGTGCCGATAGGCAGTAGAGATGCTTATGCAAGTAGCCCCACATGGCGTGATTTCGGTACCATCATAGAACAATAAACCCATAAATATCCATTGAAACATTCTCCAAAAAAGCACAGTGTCTATGAGCCATCCCTATCCTTTTTGCCACAATTTCTTTACATCTCCCTTTGTGGGAAGGCTCCAATCGGATTTTGCTGGCGATTTCCAACGTGTTGGAAGCCGTCAATCAAATTTTGCGCAAGCTTTCCAACGTGTTGGAAACCGTCGGTCGGATTTTGCGCAAGCTTTCCAACGTGTTG
The DNA here is from genome assembly GCA_031279915.1 of Tannerellaceae bacterium. Taxonomy (GTDB): domain Bacteria; phylum Bacteroidota; class Bacteroidia; order Bacteroidales; family Tannerellaceae; genus DFXE01. The sequence goes on along the minus strand of JAITHO010000029.1, from coordinate 26,675 downwards.
GGAACCGTCAGTCGGATTTTGCGCAAGCTTTCCAACGTGTTGGAAATCGCCAGTCAGATTTTGCGCAAGCTTTCCAACGTGTTGGAAACCGCCAGTCAAATTTTCCGCAAGCTTTCCAACGTGTTGGAAATCGTCAATCGGAGGGGCTAAAACTTGCTTATCGGGATTTAAATACACACAAATCAATATTATAAAACAATGAACAGACATCTACTTACAGCCCTGGCAAGCCTCCTCACCTTCTCCTCCATCTGCGCTCAAACCTCCGATTACGAGGCTTGGCGGAGGGGGAAGGAGGCGGAGTATGCCAAGTGGCACAAGCTGCGCATGGAGACGCGGGGGCTGCCTTCCTCGCCGGAGCGCGATGCTATCAGCCGTCGTATCGACGAAGCTTTCGGACAGGCTCCGGCGGCCAGTCCATTATCCTATCCCGCTCCGGAGAGGCAGGCCATAAGCGGCATGCAAACATGGGTGGTTATCGTTGGAGTGGCCGACTATGCCAACATCTCCAAGCTGAACTATACCGACGACGATGCCTATCGCATGTATGCCTTCTACAAAAGCCCCGAAGGAGGTGCGCTGCCCGACAGCCGTATACGCCTCCTGATTGACGAGGATGCTACGCGCGCAGGCATTATCCGGGCAATGGACGAGGTATATGCCAAGGCCTCGCAGAACGATGCCATCATCTTCTTCTTTTCGGGACATGGCGGACGCAGCGCATTCATCACACGAGAATACGACGGCAGAGGCGACGGCAACGACGGCCTCCTCCTCCACCGAGAAATACAGGACAGATTCGACCGCTCGCCTGCAAAATATAAGTACGTCATTGCCGACGCTTGCCATTCGGGAAGCTTGGCCGCATCGGCCTCTGCGCAGCCATACTATCGCGCCTTCGACAATGTCGGCGGAGGCTTCGTGCTGATGCTCTCGTCAATGGGCAACGAATATTCGCTGGAGCAATCGGGCATACGGCAAGGCATCTTCAGCCACTTCCTGATTCGCGGACTTAATGGCGAGGCCGATGCCAACCGCGACGGCATTGTCTCGGTCGTTGAGCTATTCGACTTCGTGAAGCTGAACGTTGTCAATCGCACGAACCACAGGCAAACGCCTGTGATGTCGGGCAACTATCAGTCGAATCCTCCGATTTCGATTGTGCGGATAAATAACTAAGGGATTACTGCTTTCACCCCCGCCGGCTGCGGCGGTACTCGGCGGCGATCTCCAGTAGCTGTGTTTTGCAGAATAGCCATACTACGGGGATGATCAGGGTGAAGAGCATGACGAATATGGCGGCAAAGATCTTGCGGGGGGCAACGGCTTTCTTCTTCACGAAGGCGGGATCAACGATCTTCACCTTGTCTTGGTTCAAGCCCTCCTGCAGTGCGGTTTCTTCTTTCTTTTGGAGAAGGATGAGGTAGATGCCTTGAACGATTTCCTGCTCGCGCTTGAGGTCGATGTAGTCGCGTTCTTTGTCGGGGATGCGCCGCATGAGGTCGAATATCTGCCGCTCCTTGGCCTTCACGGATGCTATCGCCTGAGCGGATGCCGTCTGCATGTTCTCGATGGAGAGGAACACGCTTTCGCGCAGCTTGTCGGCCTGGAGGGTGAGATTGGCCACAAGCGGATTCTGCTCGTTGGAGTTCTGGATGATGCGGGCGCGTTCAACAAGAGCCTGATTGTACTGCTGTATTGAGCTGGCTTTATCACCGTCGGGGCTCATCATTCCGGGCATGGGAGTGTACTTGTTAGCAGGGTTCTTGACGAACTCGTCCATGAGCTTAACCAAATATATCTGAGTTTCCAGCTCAATAATTTTGGTTTGGATGTCGCGCATCTGGTTCACATAGAACTGAACGTCGTACTCCACGTCGGTCATTGCATTGCGATGCTTGTAGTCGGCAATCCTGAACTCTATGGCTCGCAGGGCGTAGGTTACCGAGTCTATTCGCGCGTCGAGATAGCTGAGCGTTTTGGCGTGTAGCTTTTGCTTGAATGTAGCCGCATCGCGGTTGTAATGGGCGATAATCAGGTTGATGATATTGATAGCGCGGCTGCGCTCGTAGTCGGTGCAGCTCAGCTCGATAATGTTGGAGCTCTTGGAGTATTCCTCTATGAGGAAGGCCTTGTCCATCTCTTCCGCCGCCCATCCTGAGGGTTTGTAGCGGATATTAAGATCAACCGCCCCCTGCGTTCCGTTAGCATAGTCGAGCCTGAAAGTTCCTTCGGGATGCTCAATCACCGCCGGCAGAGATGCGAATGCGAACTGATGCTTCCCTACGCGATCCGACCGCGACGTCACCCGAATCTGCCCTTCCTTCGTGCGAACCTTGAAGCGGATATCGCCAAGCAGTCGGCGGTCGGTTGTTGAATCGGTCGTCAAGCGATAAGGGCTGGTCGTATATAGGTTATAAATAGAAAACGGACGGGTATATTCCACCTGAGTTCCCAGCTCGAAAGCCACCCTCCGCATGAGCATATTCGACTTGATGATGTTAAGCTCATCCTCCATGCTGATGCTTCCGCCAACCATCGATCCGAGCCCAAACGTTTGCATCAGTCCGGCCGCTTCGCCCCCAAGTCCGGGAATACTACCCGTTATGCCTTCATCTTCCTGAAGCTGTATGCGCGCCATGATTTCATACGTTCGCGGATATAGCCACAGATACAGCAGCCCCAGGATACAAGCCAACACGAATGCGCCGACGAACAGCCGCCAATGCCCGATGTATCCAACTATGATTGTTTTCAGTCCAACGACTTCTTTGTCTTGTCTTGCCTCCATAACGATGCGTATTACCTCCGAAGGTTAGATATAGTAAGAATGATAGTGGATGCAGCCGACACTGCGGATATTATTGCCGAGAAGGTCATTATCATCAGATTCTCTCCCGCGCTTGATCGGGCGCTCTTTTGCCGCGCCTTATTGGGCTGCACATACACTATATCATTTTGTCGGAGATAATAATATGGTGATGCGAAAATGTCGGCAGTAGTGAGGTCAATGCGCCCGTACTCCTTCTCGCCGTTATAATCGCGGATAACAAGCACGTTGGTTCGGCTGCCGTTGATGGTCATATCTCCCGCCCTTGACAGAGCCTCAAGGATAGTGATGCGCTCGTTCTGCACCGGCACTATTCCCGGCTGCAAAACGTCGCCCATTACGGCCACCTTAAAGTTCTGCACCCTGACGTGCACTATCGCGTCGGGAACATAGCGCCGCACCTCCGTTTGCAGCTTGTTTTCCACCTCCTGCTTTGACAAGCCGGCAACGTGAAAGCTACCTATGACGGGAAACTTGATGTCGCCGTCGCTGTTCACCTGATAAGGCGTCAGCTCCGAAGAGTTGCTCAGCTGAGCCATTGGCATCGTAATGTCGGAGGAATTATTCACCACCTTTTCCTGCTGCGGAATGGTGTAAGTATAAAGCGGCGGATTGAAAGGCGTTGCCACCTCCGGCGACTGCGAGGTCACGATTATAGACAGAATATCGTCAGGAGCTATGCGCGACACATAATTGTTTGTCATCAGCTCCCGTTGCTGCTCGGCCAGCGTGTCGATGTTCTGAAAATAAACAACATCTTTTGGCGTTCCGCAGGATGCAGCCAAAAGAAGCAGCCCGAAGGCGATGGGCGCAAATTTCAGTATCATTGTCATTGAATGTTGCATTACGTTTTTTTGCATTGTTGCAAGCTTTATAACGGCTTTATGCCTTAGATATTGCTTTTGCGGCGACGATTGCCCCTCCTTGCGCCATAGCCCGCGGCGCGGCTAGCTTTCAACATTTGTTGGTGATGCCGACTCGCCGGCAGGTAGCTCTCGACATTTGTCGGTGGGCCCGATTAGCCGGCAGGTAGCTGTCGACATTTGTTGGTGGGGCCGATTCGATAGAGGATAGCTTTCGACATTTGTCGGTGAGGCCGATTTTCCGGCGCGGAGCTTTCGACATTTGTCGAGCTATACAAATTTCACGATTTTGAGGCTCCGAAGGCTGTCGGAACCTCCGGCGACAAATTTTGGAGCTTCTGCGCTTTGTCGGGCTCAACAAAATCCCCAAATCCATTGAATTATCAGTTATCGAAAGCTCCGTTTCGACTTTTTTTGCGCCACCGACATTTGTCGAAACCTCCCCGCCGGCAAAACGGAGCTTTCGACAAGTGTCGAGCCGGTGAAAATGTTGAAGGGCGTTATTCCCGCAAGCTCTAAAACAGCTTAAAGCAAAGCGGGCGGATAACGCCCTTTGGTTGTAACGTGCGGCGCGAGGCTTGCGGGCTACTTATACAGATCGTTTTGAACGAGATTCTCGTTGACGTCGAGCTCGCTCTGTGGTATAGGGAAGACGTAGTGCTTGGGGGCGATCGTATACTTCTTGATGCGCTTTTCCATGAGTCCGGTGCGCTTCATGTCGAACCATGCATGCCCTTCTTCGCAGAGTTCAAGCATACGTTCGTTGAGAATGATTTCGCGCAGGGCTTCCTTGCTTAGTCCTGCGGGGTCGATGGCCGCCAGTCCGGCCCGTTCGCGCACGCGGTTGATGCCGTACACGGCGTTTGCGCTCGGCCCGTTGGCTTCGTTTTCGGCTTCGGAGTGCATCAGGAGGACGTCGGAGAAGCGCGTGATGTAGAAGTTCATGGCATAGTCGCCGGTTCCGGAGCCGAGGTCGTTGCGGTCGACAAGTTTATTATAGTGCGGCAGGGAAATGTTGCCCGGATAAGTATAGAGGAGATCGGGATTGTTGATGCCGTAGTATGATACAACGAAGGTTTTGTCGCGTCGCTTGTCGGTTATATCCATACTTTCGAAGAATTCTGTTTCGGCAACGAGGGATGACCATCCGTCAAGCTTAATCTGATCGCCGCTACGTATGCCGGCGAATGTTGGGAAGTCCCATCCGCATCCTATGAAGCTTTCGAACTCTACGCTGAAGATGTATTCCGGCCCGTGCTCATTTTCGAGGAGGAAGACGCGCTCGTAGTCGGTTTCCAGGTTATATCCATAAGCAGCATTGTCGATAACGGCCCTTGCTTCCTGTGCGGCGCGGCTCCAGTATTCGCTCTTGTTCCATGGCTTGCCGGCCATGGAGAGATATGTTTTGGCCAGCATGGTTTGTGCGGCTCCGGCGGTTGCCCGTCCGATGTCGGCTCCTGAGTATTTGGCTTTGAGGTTAGCCTTGGCATATTCAAAGTCGGCTATTATGAAGTTCCATACCTCCTCGGTTGTGCCCACGTTTGTTGGGAAGATCTCGGTTGTTTCCTCGGTTACGAGCGGGATGTTGTCAAAGAATCGTATGAGGTACAGATAAGCCATTCCCCGCAGGAAGCGCGTTTCGCCAACGATCTGTTCCTTTCGTCCAGGAGTTTCGAAGGAGATATTGCCGATATTGGTCAGCACAGTGTTGGCTCGATTGACAACGCGGTAGAGCTGTGCCCATATCTGTCGGAAGCCGGTGGAGCTAGTACTCCAGGTGAACTGATCCATTTCTGTCCGCCATGCCTCTCCGGAGTTGTTGGGCCATGTAGCGTCGCTTGGATATTCGGCGGCCAGGATGACCTGCCGTTGCCAGGAATCGCTGCTGCGAACGGCATTGTATACGGAGGTCAATGCGGCGAGCGCGTCGGCTTCGGAGCTATAAAAGTTGAGAGGAGTGATTGTGCTGTACACCTCTTCGGTAAGGAAGTCTTCGTGGCAACTGCTCAGCATGAATATAGCTCCGAGGAGGACAAGTATATACGTTTTAAATTTCATAATCATGTCATTTAAGAATTAATAGAATCGTAATAATTAGAAGGCGGCATTGAGCCCTAGCATGAACGACTTGGATGAGGGATAGGCCGTGTAGTCAACGCCGAACTGCAGGTTATTGTTCCCCATGGTATTTACTTCCGGATCGAAGCCCGAATAGTTTGTAAACGTGAGGAGGTTATTGCCCGAAACATATATCCTGAGCGAGCTCATGAATGGGATCTTGTTGAAGGTATATCCCAGAGTTATGGTCTTTACTCGCGTATATGACCCGTCCTCTATCAGCCAGTCGGATTGCAGGATCAAGGGGTCGACGGTTACTCGGGCGCGTGGCACGGAGGTGTTCGTATTGCTGGGCGTCCATCGGTTAAGGATCTCCCTGCGCTGATTGCCCCATGGGCCGGATATGTTCGTCTCGGCTCGCTCAACGTTGATTATATCATTGCCGTAAGAGCCCTGGATGTATATAGCCAAGTCGAGCCCCTTGTATGAAAAGTTGTTCGACCAGCCGTAGATGAAGTCCGGATTAGGATCGCCCACTATCATGCGATCGTCGGTGAGGTTGATCTTGCCATCGCCATTCTTGTCGACGAATCGCGCATCGCCGAGCTTATCATTGGCCGACGACCTGGGGCCGGCTGCGAGCTGTGCCTCATCCTGGAATACTCCGTCGAACTTGAGCAGATTCCATACTCCGACGGGCATCCCCGGCTCGAGCCAGCTGCCGGTGACCTTGAGGTGCCCTGATATTTCGCCTTGTATCGACGGAGTGAAGCCGGGTATCTCCAGAACTTTATTGCGGTTGCGCGACCAGTTGGCCTGCGAGTTCCATTTGAATGTTCCCACGAATATGTCGCCTCCGAGGCTGATCTCTATACCCTTGTTCTCAAGGCTGCCAACATTGCGGAACATTGATCCGAATCCTGTGGTGGAAGGGGTTGATATGTTCCAAAGCAAATCAACGGTCTTCTTATAATAGTAGTCGATGACGAGGTTGAGGCGGTTGTTGAACAGTCCGAGGTCGAGGCCCAGGTCGGTAGTCGTTGTTGTTTCCCACTTCAGGTCTGGATTAGGTATGCGATTAGGGCCTACGCCTGAATTAAGGGCGCCTCCGAAGGCATAGTTCATGTTGCCCAGCGTAGCCAGGGAGCTATAACTTGCGATTGCCTGGTTGCCGGTGGTTCCATAGCTTAGGCGCAGCTTCAAGTTGCTTAGCTTATCGAACTGCTTGAGGAATGCCTCCTCCGAAGCTCTCCAAGCAACGGCAGCCGAGGGGAAGAAGGCCCACTTATTATTTGCGCCGAACTTGGAGCTACCGTCGGCCCGCGCCGTGAATGTCAGCAGGTACCTGTCGTTGAATATATAGTTCACGCGGCCCAGATAGGAGGCAAGCGTACTCTTCTCCATGTACGATCCGGGAGCGGAATATATAGTTCCGGCCCCAAGATTATCCGCCTTATACAGGTCGGTTGAGAAATTCTTTGAGCCTGCGCTGAAGTTCTGCGAGAAGAACGTCTGCCTGGTATATCCCACCACGGCATTAACCGAATGCCGGCCTCCGAAGAGGTTGCTGTACGAGAGCGTATTCTCGTTGAGGTACGACGACATCTTGCGATTAGCCTGCGAGGCTTCGCCGTTGGCATTAAAGCCCTGATAGGTTTCCTTTGGCCAATAAACTTTGCGGTTAGCGCTCGACATATCGGTACCGAAGGTTATTTTCAGCTTCAGATTCTTGATGATTTCCCAGTCCAGATCAAAGGAGCCGAGCAGGCGGTCGATCTCTTGATAGAGCGTTGAGTATTCAACGATAGGAATAGGGTTGGAGGTTGGAGTTCCGCCGGGCGTGCGGTTAACCATTGTATATGTGCCGTCTTCCTGGAAGATGGGGACGGTAGGCGGCATGCTTATGGTTGACCATACGATGCTGCTGGTTGATCCGCCGCCGGCCTCCGACGTCCCTGTATTGCCCCAAACGTGGCTAGCCGTGAAGTTGGTCGATAGGCTCAGATTCTTCGCCAGCTTAGTATCAATGTTGATGCGCGCCGAGGCCCTCTGGAAGTCGGAGTTCTTGATTATGCCATCCTGCCCAAAGAAACTGCCGCCGATGGAGAACTTATTGCTCTCGCTTCCCCCATTGATGCTGATGCTATAACTCTGCACAGGCGCCGATTGGAAGATCTGGTCTTGCCAGTCAACCCCCTCGCCAATGGCCGATATCTCCGGAAAATTATACAGATCATTAGGGTTTGGGAACACCGGAGCCTGGCCGTCGTTGGCACGGGCCTCGTTCACCAGCGTTGCATACTCGCGGGCGTTCATCATGTCGAGCTTCTTGCCCACGACCTGCGAGCCGTAGTAAGCATCGAACGACACCTGCGTTCGTCCCTGCTGTCCCCGCTTCGTCGTGATAAGCACAACGCCGTTAGCTCCCCGCGCCCCATAGATAGCCGTTGCAGAGGCATCCTTAAGGATTTCGATCGAAACAATATCGGTCGTATTAATAGTCGACAGAGGATTCTGCCCGGCCCCATTGCCCCCAGCCGAGCTTCCGGCGAAAACAGGATAGCCGTCCACAACATACAGCGGCTCATTGCTGCTTGTGAGCGAATTGCCTCCACGCACTCTTATCATCACCCGTCCGCCCGGAGCCGACGACGCCTGCGTAACCTGCACGCCGGCCGCACGTCCCTGCATCGCCTGATCGAACGACGTCACCGGAACCTTGCGCAAATCATCCGCCCCAACCGACGAAACCGAGCCCGTCAAGTCGCGCTTCTTCACCGTGCCGTAGCCAACGACCACAACCTCCTCCAGCCCCAGAGCGCTTTCCGTTAGCACAATCCTAAGCTCCGAGCGGTTGCCCGTCGGCACCTCCTGCGTATTGTAGCCAATATAAGAAACGATGAGAGTTGCATTCGGAGCGACCTCCAGAGCAAAAGCCCCGTTCGTATCAGTGATAGTCCCGGCCGCAGCCCCTCCCTTCACCAGAACATTCGCTCCAATAATAGATTCCCCATTTTGATCAACCACGACGCCCGTAACGCGCCTGCTTTGTTGCTGAGCCTCAGTCGGCGAGGCATAGCCGGTGGTTCCTTCATCCGTTGCGCCCTTGGCCATCCAAAGGCTAGATGCACATACAATAAAAAATAATAATACTTTTTTCATACAGTAAAACATTAAAAAAATAGGTAAATAGATTTAATCTCATATACAATGTACCAATTGCCCAAGCCATTCGCGCCGTCAAAAGCTCCATGTTTAATCCGCCCCATAATCCCATCATTTTGAATGAAAATCGCCCTTTTCAAGACAGTCAAATTATATGGTCGTTTAAACTGACAATTATTTGGGCAAATGTATGCAAATAGTTGTGGATAACAAGCGCAATTTTTAGCACTACTTCAGTATTATTATCTCAGCAGAAAAAAACTGGGGCATCAACCGCGTGTATATCTAAAAAAAATTTTGAAGTGTAATTTGAAATTGTGTTTTAGCAAATAGTTTTTTTTGGCGAATACAGGCTGAAAAATATGCGGCTGAGGGTTGCCCAAATAATTGTCAGTTTAAACGACCCTATAAAGTGATAATCACTATGCCGGACTACGATTGCCGAATTGAGTTACAGACTATATATCATACAAAAAGCCCCCTGCCGCATCGAAGCGAAATAGGGGGCTCTCTTTTGCCGACGGGAGGATGGGGGCAGCCGCAGCAATAAATTTTAAGCAATTGTCAGGGCATCATGATTCGGCGAAGAAGCCTTTTTTCCATACATAAACCTTAAGCTCTTCTTTGAGGAAAGGCATCACTTTGGCCCGCTCTGTGGGGCTGAGGTAAAGCGGAGTTGTGTAAACGGCTTTCAGATTGTCATCGTCAGGGCTTAAGGAATAGCTTATCAAGTCCATATCGAGGCGCGCCATGGCGTCCTTGAAGGCATCGCTATTGCGGTCGGCATCGGCGCGAACGAACCATTCGACATCGACAGGAGCGAAGATGCCGTCGTTGGGCAGCGGCTTCCAGTCGGTGGTATAGAACTGCACGCGGCTGTCTGGAGCGGGGCCGTCGAGGGTAGTCACCATACATATTATATATGTATCGTTAACGAGCGGGAGGCGTTTCATTTCGATGGTGGTGCGCGCGGTGGTTTGTAGAAGGATGTAGCTGTCGGTGAGCTTGAATAGATGGGCGTGTCCATCCATGGTGTGCTTCAGGTCGGCCTCCTTTCCGGCGAGGAAGAGGTCAACCAGGTCTTTTCGCCAGGCGCTTTCAAGTTGTGGGATATAAAGGTCGGGGATGTTGACGAACAGTGTTTTCATATCCTGGGCGCCAAGGTTAGCGGCGGCAATGCATAGGCATGTAGCGAGAATTATTTTCTTCATGATTGTGTATGATTTTTTGTTTTCAAAGATATGCAATTCTCGGAAAGCGATGGGTCATGCTTGGCGGGCTGTGCTGTGGGCCAACGAAAAGCCCCCGCTTGCGCGGTGCGTGATCCGGCAAGCAGGGGGCAGATGATGGTTCAGGAGGCAGCGCCTCAATTCATTCCTGGATTCTGTACGAGCGAGGGATTGCGTTTTATTTCATCTCGCAAGATTGGAGCGAAATACATTTTGTTGTCCCATTTGCGTCGTTCGCGCTGTGCGCTTGCGGGGATGTCGCCGTTTTCCTGGAAGGAGCCTGATAGGTCTCTAACGTAGTAGTGGTATTCCCAGGTATCCTCGTTGTGTATGTAGGGTCTGGAGGCCGTTTTGCCGGGTTTGAGTCGAGCGAATACGGTCATGCCTGTCAGAGTTTTATTGTTGGTTACGGGCGCTATCATCCATCGGCGCACGTCGTAGTATCGGGAGTCTTCGAAGGAGAGTTCGGAGCGACGTTCCTGGCGTATGAATTCTCGCATGTCGGCTTGTGCGAACGATTGTCCGCGTGCGGCGAGAGCTGTCTTTGTGTCGGGGATGTAGATGCGTCCGCGGATAGCGTCGATGAAGGTCACGGCCTCCTCAAGTTTATCCAGCTCGATGGCCGCTTCGGCAGCGATGAGATACATCTCAGCCAGTCGGATGTGCGGATAAGGAACGACCTGCGGATAGTTCTGCCCGTCAACAGATGTATCGACCAGCTTCTTCTCGTAGTACGACGTCCATGATCCGTTCCAGTCTTCTATGGGCCCCTGTCGGGTATCAATGCCATACACTCCGGTGAACTTGATTTGCTGGCCTACCTCAGGGAGATTAACCGTCACGTTCACTCCGTCGCTTATCTCATAGATGCCGCACTGCAGCTGTCCGAGGTCGGTTGGGTCGAGCGGGAAGGCATCCGACGGCCGCTTGCGTCCCCACACCGATCCGTCGAATCCAACGTTAGCATAGAATCGCGGCTCGCGTCCCAGATATGGATTGCCCACCTTGAACTCTCCCGGCTTCGACAGACCGGAGCTTCCGCTGAGCGATCCGTCTTCCATCTCGAAATGTACAACGAAGTCCTGCGTAGGCGTCGTGCCCGACCAGTTATGGTAACCGTTCGGCCCGTGCTGCAGCGGGAGGTTGTTCACCACCTTGCTCGATGCGAACTGCTTGGTGAAGATCATCTCGGTATTGTTGGAGATAGCGATAGCGTGGTATTTGTTGGCCACCTCATATACGTCTACTCCAGGGCAATCAACCAGCTTATAGTCGCCGCTATTGATAACCGTCTTAGCCGCATCAAGGGCTGCTTGATACAGAGCCGAGCGGTTGCCGGTGTACTGATTTACGTCGAGCGTGTTCACCGAGCGGTCGGCAAATAGCGGGCTTGCAACGTGGAGGAGTATGCGCGCCTTCAGAGCCGTTGCAGCGCCTGAAGTAGCGCGTCCGAGCGGAGCCGTAGGCTTCAGCAACTTCTCAGCCTCGGTCAGATCCTTGAGGATAAAGTCCAGGCAGTCGCCAATGTTGCTTCTGGGAATGTTGTTCACCGTCTGCGCCTCGTCGAGCCCGTAAGTCTTGTCAACTATCGGCACTCCGCCGAATCCGCGAACGAGGTTAACATAGAGGTAAGCGCGCAGGAAGTAGGTCTCGCCCTTCATGACGTTGAGGTCGTAGTCGTTGTCCTGCGGAACTTTGCCGATGTTCTCGAGTACAAGATTAGCATAGTAGATGCCCTTGTAGCACTCCCGCCATTGGAAGGGGCAGCTGCCGTCGTTGTACCATTGGAGGTCGCTCTCCGACACGTTAGCTTCGTTCACGGCAATCTGTCCGTAGTTGTGCGTGAAGTAGGCATCATCGGTCAGTCCTGTGGTGACGTGCTCTCTTGAGCCGTCTTTCACGTAGGAGTAAATCATGTTGATCATACCTTGCGTTAGTCCGGCGCTGGAGAAGAAGTCCTCTTCCGTATACTGGTCGGCGGGCTTGAGGTCCATAAAGTCGGAGCAAGACGAAAGCAGGGCGGCGCCAGTGAAGGCAATCGCCATCAATACGGTTTTATATTTCATTTTCATAAAAGCATAGTTTTAGAAAGTTATGGAAATACCGCCTTGGAAATATCTTCTCTGCGGATAGTTGTTCAGGTCGCGGTTGTCGACTTCGGGGTCGGCCACTTTGATCTTGTCGATAATAAATACGTTCTGCGAGCTGGCGAAGATTCTCAGCCTGCTGATGCCGGCTTTTTTAAGCAGTCTGGGCGGGATGTTATATCCGATTTCCATATTCTTCAGGCGGATGTAATCGGCCGGCGTGAGGAAGAAGGTGCTGGCATTGCTTGGATTGGCCCAGTACTGGTTCTCGCGTTCGTAGGTTCGCGGCCCATTAGCCTGAGGATTTTCCGGTGTCCATCGTGCATCGTAGTAGGACTTCAGGAAGTTGCCTACGGTACCCGACCAAGTTCTGATGAAAGCTTCGGCTCCGGCGGCTCCTTGGAAGAGGATCATCAAGTCCCATTGCTTCCAGTTGAGCTGGAGGTTCAATCCTCCGACGAATGGCGGCTCGGCGTTCTTGGTAGATCGCACGCGGTCGTCGGCATCTATTTTGCCGTCGCCGTTAACGTCTTTGTAGCGAACGTCGCCCGGCACGGCTCCCGACCAGTGCGGAGAGTTGTCGATCTCGGCCTGGTTGTGGTAGATGCCTTCGTCAACGTAGTAGAGGCTGGTGTTGGCTCTGTGTCCGGTGGATTGTTGGTACTCGGGTACGCCTGGCGTTTCGTCCCAGAAGAGGATCTTGTTCTGGGCGTAGGTCATGTTGAGCGATACGTTGTATGTAAAGTCGCCGGCCTTGTCGCTCCATCCTATCAGGGATTCGAAGCCCTTGTTCTCCATCTTACCCAGATTTTCGCGCGGCAGTGTGATGCCAAGTATCTCCGGGATGGAGGCATTACGGCTGATCAACATGTGCGTGCGGCGGTGATAGAATATGTCTGACTCCCATGTGAGGCGATTGTTGAGGAACTTGAAGTCGAGCCCGAGATTGTAGGTTGTTCCCACCTCCCAGGTGATATTGACGTTGGGCGATCGGCTCAGGAAAAACCTCGGTTCTTCTATGCCGTTGATGATATAACCGTTGCCATCCTTGCCGTAGGTTGTCAGGTACTGGATGCTGCGGTCGACGTTGCCATCTGCATCGACGAGGGCGTCGTTACCGGTTTGTGATACCGATGCGCGGAGCTTGAAGTAGTCGATCACGCCTATGTTATCCTTCCAGAAATCTTCTTCGGATACTCGCCAGGCTGCCATTATGCCTGGGAAGAATCCGTAGCGTTTATCCGCAGGGAAGCGATACGACCCGTCGTATCTCCATACGAACTCCAACAGGTATTTCTCCATATAATTATATGATACGCGACCGAAGTAGTTCAGTCGGGTCTCCTTCCAGGAGTATCCTGCGTTGTTGGCATCCCTCATGCTACCCATATTGATTTCGGTGGAGGCGTCGGAGAGGTAGTATCGACGGTAAGCGTCGAGGCGATCCATATCCTTGTTCTGGGCTTCGACTCCGGCGGTTATTCCGATGGTATGCTTGCCGAAGGTTTTGTCGTAGGAGAGTATGCCGTTGAGCATCCAGTCGGTTTGGTCTTCTGTTTCGCGGGTGAGGCGCGGGTCGGAGATCCATCGTTTGCCGGGAGAGAGTCCTTCGCGGCTGCGTGTGATGCCATCCCAGGAGTAGAGGATCACGGGCTTCTGAAACAGCTTGCGCGAGTAGAACCGCTTGTCGTAGGAGGCGTTGCCCATGAACTTGAGGCCTTCCACCCATGGTATGTTTACGTTCAGCCCCACATTATTCTGCACGTGATATGTTTTCTGTTGATCGAATCCTGCGCCATCGGAGGCCGTCATCACAGGGTTATCGCCGTACTCAATGTCCGGGCCCGGCTCGCCCGTAGGCCAAATGGCGTTCTGCGTAGGCTTGCCGCGTCGCAGTGCGGAGAAGATCGATCCGGCATCCTTTGCGGGATACTGCTTATACTCCAGCCGGGTGGTATTCCCGAATGTGAGCGATGCATATTTGCCCAGCTTCCAGTCGAGATTGAGGCGAACGCTATACTGATCGTATCGGTTGGCCGAACGCTTGTATACGCCATCTTCCCCGTTAGCCGCGAAGTTGATGTAGTACTTCATCTTGTCCGATCCTCCGCTTATGCCGACGTCGGCGCGATACAGTGGCGACACCGGTTTGATAACAGCGCCGAACCAATCGGAGTTGGGATATCCCCATGGATCCGATCCGTCCTTAAACTTCTGCAGCTCTTCGTCCGAAAACGTCCCGGCGGCTATTTCGTTCATCATAGTAGCGTACTCAAAAGAGTTGGCCATCTCCGGCAGGCGAGTGGGCTGCGAGAAACCATAGGAGCCGTCGAAGGTAACGATCGGCGCTCCGTCTCGTCCGCGTTTGGTGGTGATGAGAATAACGCCGTTGGCAGCTCGCGATCCGTAGATAGCGGCAGCAGCGTCCTTGAGTACCGACATCGACTCGATTTCGTTAGGATTAATACGGTTGAGGCCGCCTCCGCGGTCAGCAACGCCGTCGATAACAACTAACGGATCCTTGCTTCCGAGCGTGTTGGTGCCTCGGATGCGTATGGTGGTAGCTCCGCCGCCCGGTTCGTCAGAACGTTGGAAGCCTATAACTCCCGGCATACGTCCGACCATAGCGTTCGAGAGGTTCGACGTAGGCGACGCTCTCAGTTCCATGCCGCTCACGCTAGCCACGGAACCCGTGACGGTCATCTTTCGCTGAGTTCCATATCCAACCACCACCACCTCTTCCAGATTCTGCGAATCCTCGCGCATAGTGACATTAATTATTTTCTGAGCGCCAACCGTAACCTCCTGCGAGAGGTATCCCACATACGAGAATACGAGTACGGACTGTGCGCTGGGAACCTGGAGGGAGTATTTCCCGTCCACATCAGTGACGGTACCGATAGTGGTACCTCTAACCTGCACGTTCACTCCTATCAGAGTTTCGCCAACGGCGTCGGATACCGTTCCCGACACAGTCACGCTCTGGGCGAACGCCAAGCTTGTACAAAATAGTAAGGCAATGCCTGCAATACATTTTAGCATAGTGCACTTGTTTAATTGTTTGTTTAATAATGAATGTTAGAAACTAATGAATGGCTTGAGTATTTAGCCGCTTGAAAATTGAACAGCGGATGCCGTTCGCAGGTTTTCTGAAATGATAGTTGTACTCCGTTCATAGGCTACTGTGATTTAAGGGTTATACTTTGTTATTTGCTTGTCGTTGTCGTTTTATTTGTTCCTTTAAACTGACAATTTCGAGTCTACTTTACACCTTCTCTCACCCATTCCCTTTTCTTCTTTAACTATGCTTGTGCT
Source organism: Tannerellaceae bacterium (assembly GCA_031279915.1). GTDB lineage: Bacteria > Bacteroidota > Bacteroidia > Bacteroidales > Tannerellaceae > DFXE01. The sequence goes on along the minus strand of JAITHO010000029.1, from coordinate 11,128 downwards.
CAACAGTTTTTGAGCGTAGGATTCAGCGTCGCGACTTTGGGTGATGGCCATTTTTAGTATTCCTGCGTTGTCATTAAAAAGGAACGTTTAAACTGACAATTTTTCGTTCCTGCATTTAAATCTATCTTAACATTACTTTGGAGCTTAAAGATTCACCGAGATCCGGCCAATCGAAGCCGTTGGGACGGCCAAAAAGTCAGCTCTGGAACGTTCCAGAGCCTCCAAATTTTTTTGCTGGCGCCTCTGGAACGTCCCAGAGGCGCAAAAAAATCCGGCTTTTCGCCTGCCAATCCACTGTCAACTGCCGCTTGCCCCGCCTTTGAAGTTTGCGATCTATCTTTTATTAAGAAATATCAAGGGATGCTTTTTATTTTCACAAGTATTTGCATATATTTGCCCCCGTCATTGTCAGTTTAAACGTTCCTTTTTTCTGATAGCGACGCCTTTTTATTCAGTAGATACAAACAGTTTAATCCTTAAATCAAATTGGCCTATGATTACTTAATTGAAACACAGTTATCCGTGAGCGGATAAAAAGGGCCCTGACAACTGGGGCATCCGAATAGTTACCTTAATTTTTCTAACAAATCCAAAGAACCAAGATTCCTTCAGTGGGGATCTTTAATAATCAAATCATCAAAATTCATTAGTATGCGAAAAAGTATTCTATGTATGCTAGTTCTCCTTTTACTTGTGTGCGGCGCGGCGGCTCAAAACATAGCCGTGTCGGGTACGGTTATAGATGCCGGCGGCGAAACGCTTATCGGCGTTAATGTGCTTGTGAAAGGAACAACTAACGGGGTGGTTACCGACATCGACGGTAAGTATTCACTCCAGCAGGTTCCGGCAAATGCCACTCTGGTATTCTCCTACGTGGGTTATCTCGCGCAGGAAGTTGCCGTTGGCAGCCGAACTTTAATTAATGTGACAATGCGCGACGACACTCAGGCGCTTGAGGAGGTCGTTGTCGTAGGCTACGGCACTCAGCGCAAGGTTACGGTAACCGGCGCCGTTGCCACGGTTAGGGGCGATGAGCTTAAGGCTTCTCCAACCACCAATCTGGCCGGCAGCATGGTAGGCCGTATGCCCGGAGTTATAGGCTTCCAACGTTCCGACGAGCCCGGCGAGGGTGCATCAACCATCCGTATCCGCGGCGTAAATACTCTGGGATATAAGGATCCGCTCTACGTTATCGACGGCGTGGCCGGGCGCGACGGGGGCATGAACCGTATCAGTCCTTCCGACATTGAGAGCATCTCGGTGCTGAAGGATGCTTCGGCGGCCATTTACGGTTCGCGTGCGGCCAATGGCGTTATTCTGATAACCACCAAAAGAGGAGCCGATGGCAAGCCCAGCGTTACCTACAACGGCAACTGGGGATTCTCGCAGCCCACCCGTATGCCCGTCATGGCAAGCTCCTACGAGTATGCCGTGATGATGAACGAAATCGACATGTATCGCAACCGCGCTCCCCAGTATACTGCCGACGATCTGCAGAAATTCCAGGACGGTTCCGATCCCTGGGGCCATCCAAATACTAACTATATGGAGCAGGCCATAAAGGACGTTTCGCCCATGTATCGCCATGATATGAGCGTAAGCGGCGGTAACGATCGCGTCAAGTATTTCGTAAGTCTGGCGGCAAACGGCGAGGAGGGCATCTTCAAGAAGGCAGCCAACCGCTACGACCAGTTCTCCGTAAGGGCCAATATAGATATGAAGGTTACGGATTATATCAGCCTCAGCTACGGCAATACAAGTCGCATGGAGGTTAGGAATTACCCGATCTTTTCTGCCGGAGATATATTCACCGCTTTGGTTAGAAGTAAACCGACCGACCATGGCTTCCTTCCCAATGGACAGCCCGGCCCCGACCTGGAGTACGGTCATCAGCCGGTGATGATGGCCACCGACGCTGCCGGCTTCGATAATCAAAAGGATTATTATATCCAGAACACCTTCAAGGCAGTGATTAAGATACCGGGAGTGGAAGGACTGAGCCTCTCGGCCACAGGATCGTATGATAAATATTTCAAGATGCGCAAGCTGTTCAAAACTCCGTATGAGATTTACCAGCCGGTGCGCGAAGCCGACGGATCCTATACGACCACTCCGGTTAAGAAGGGCGTTGCCGCAACGGAACTCACCCAGGAACATACCGACAAGACCAACTGGCTGGTGAACGGCATCCTTAATTACGAGCGAACGTTCGGTAGCCATGGCGTATCATTCATGGCCGGTATTGAGGCGAATAATATACATCAGGACTGGATGACAGGCTACCGGCGGTACTTCCTGAGCGACTTGCTTCCGGAGCTCGACAATGCCGCTCTCGATGAGCGCAAGATTGGCGGCAACTCGTGGGAGGAAAGCCGCTTGAACTACTTCGGGCGCGTGGGATATAACTTCCGGGAGCGCTACCTGTTTGAATTTGTATGGAGATACGACGGATCGTACCGCTTCCCACCCAGCAAGCGCTACGGATTCTTCCCGGGCGTGAGCGCCGCATGGCGCGTTTCGGAGGAAGGATTCTGGAAGGATATGGTTCCGGCTATCGATTACTTCAAGCTGCGCGGATCGGTGTCGACTACGGGTAACGACGTTCTGCTCGATACCGACGGCAATGTCGATCGTACGATACAATACCTGAACACTTACAAGTTCAGCACCGACTATCTGTTGGGCGGCACCTTCAATCGCACGCTGACACCGAGCAGGCTTCCTAACCCCAACATCACTTGGGAGAAGGGTACGACCTACGACATAGGCCTTGAGTTCAAGTTCCTGAACAATCGCCTCAGCTTCGAAACCGACCTCTTCCTGCACAAGCGCACTCAGATGCTTATCTATCGCAACGCATCCCTGCCTCATACCGCCGGATTCACCCTCCCGCGAGAGAATCTCGGAGAGCTCAGCAACCGAGGCTTTGAGGGATTGCTCCGCTGGGATGACAGAGCCGGCAAGCTGAATTACTATGCCGCCTTCAACATCACCTTCGCCCGCAACAAGATCGACTTCTGGGACGAAACGCCCAACATCCCCGAATACCAGCGCTCAACCGGCAAGATGAGCGATACGGAGCTGTTCTACATAGCCGACGGAGTATTCAACACCAAAGAAGAGCTCGACAACTATCCGCATTGGGCAAACGCTCGCCTTGGCGACATCAAGTTCGTTGACTATGACAACGACGGCGATATAGATGGCGACGACCGCGTCCGCATCAACAAGCGCAAGGAGCCGACCCTCGTTGCCGGACTTACTCTCGGAGCTTATTGGAATAACTTCGACATCATGGCCCTCTTCCAGGGAGCTGCCGGAGGACATACCTACATCTGGCGCGAACGCTCCGGACAGGCCGGCAACTACTACAAATGGACATACGACCATCGCTGGACGGAAGACAATCCCATGATCGAACACCCGCGCACCTACAATCGCGAAGACGAATACTGGGCATCCGAAGGCGATCGACGGAATACCTACTACCTGTGGAACACCGACTACATACGCCTGAAGAATCTCGAAATCGGTTACACCTTCAACTTCCCCGCCATCGGGAAGATCGGTATCCGCAACCTGCGAATCTATGCCAACGGGACTAACCTCCTCACCTTCGACAAAGTGAAGGTGCAAGACCCCGAACAGAACAATACCGGCAAGGATTATCCGCAAAGGCGACTGATCAACTTCGGCGCATCAATAACTTTCTAATTTATCAGGATTATGAAAAAGAAGTATATTATAGTTTTAGCAATATTCGCCCTGTCGCTATCGGCCTGCTCCGAATTTATGGACGAAGTTCCCTCTACCGAATACACGGAGGAGATGGTGTTCACCGACGCCGCTCTTGCCCAAGCATACGTGACGGAACTCTACAATAACATCAAGCACGGAGCAAAAGAGCACACGCTCGACGGCCTCACCGACGATGCATATTTCACGCACAACTACGGGCAAAAGGCCGTCAACGAAGCCGCTGCCATATCCGAGAGCACCCTGGAATGGTTCAACAACGACAACTGCCCCTTCAAGTGGGAGCACCGATACAAAGGCATCCGACATGCCAACCTCCTGATCGCTAATCTGAGCAAAGTGCCTGAGAAAACGGGATACGACATCAACCGTATGATTGGCGAGGCATACTATCTGCGAGCCCACATGTACCACGAACTGGTGCGCGGCTTTGGCGGCGTTCCGATTATCGACAAGGCTTATACCATCGACGAGATCAACGACATGCAGATACCGCGCAACAACGTTGGCGAGTGTCTGGACTTCATCGTTAAGGATCTGGATGAGGCGGCCAAGTATCTGCCGGCGGTTGTGGAGGACAGTCATTACGGTCGCGTCACCAAGTACGTAGCCGTTGGCCTCAAAGCACGCATACTGCTGCACATCGCCAGCCAGCTCTACGCCGACCGTACCATCAATACCCTTCCGGTGAATCAATTTAACGGAGACCGCAATGATCTGTACCGTCGCGCTCGCGCTGCAGCCATCGAGGTGATTGAGAATGGCCCATACAAGCTGATCGACTGCTCGGCCGGCACTAACGTGGAGCGCGCCGAGCTCTTTAAGGCTATTATCACCGACAAGAAAAATTCCGAGCAGATGTTCGTACGCAGCTTCGGTATAGAATCAGGCGAGGAGAATCGCATGGGGCTATGGCATGGGCCTAACGGATATCGCAACTGGGCCGGAACTACTCCGACGCAAGACCTCGTGATGGCTTTCGAGTTTGAAGACGGATCTATGCCTCAGGGCATGACGCAGCCCGGAGATTTCGTCGTTGGCAATCCATACAACGGACGCGAAGCCCGATTCTATGCCACCGTCGCCACCGACGGCAATAACTGGGGACGGCCTCGCGGAGCCGACGGCAAAGTGTACGATCCAACGCCGCTCGGACAACTCCAATCCGGATTCTACGAACTGAGCGAAGGAGGAACAGGTATTGACGTTGAACTCCCCAACAAAACCACCATCAGCTTCCAGGGAATAGCCGGCGTGGATACCCGCAAGGGCCCCATCGAAGACTGGAACGGATCATGGACGGGATACTACGAACGTAAGCTCATCGACTGCGCCGTCGACGCACAATACTACCGCCAGGAAGTGCCTTGGACTTTCATGCGCCTCGCCGAGATGTATACCATAGCCGCCGAAGCAAGCATTGAACTCGGAGAACTTGAGGAAGGAGCTAAATGGCTCGACGTCCTCCGAGCTCGCGTTGGCAACGTCGATACCAAAACAGCCATCGCCAAGCAAGGCAAACAGTTCAACCAGGCCGACCTCCGCGACTTCGTTCGCCACGAACGCCGCGTGGAGTTCGCCTACGAAAGCAATCGCTACTTCGACGTTCGACGCTGGATGATTGCCGACCAAACGAACAACAAGCCGCTCATGGGAATCCTCGTCGTTGGACGCCTCAAGCCAGGCCAAACCGCCGGACGCCCTTACATCCACGACGAAGAAAAGTACGAGTATACCTACTACGTGCAAGGCCTCGGCAACGAGAATCGCAAGTGGGACAACAAGCTCTACTTCGCTCCAATCACCCGCGAAGAAAGACGACGAAACCCTGCGCTCGTTCAGAACCCAGGGCTTGAATAGTACCTGAAGGTCTTTAATATAATGAGTTCGAGCTACGTAAGTCTTGTTAATGGCTACCGTAGGTCGAACTCATTGCTTTTATACAAGAGCAGGTTTGTGAAGACTTGAACGCTACAATGTTTTCTTGTAAAAAAATGCTACATTGACAAACGCCAGCATTTAGAGATATTGCGGAATGTCTTGGAAAAAGTCAATAGAATTTTTGAATAATAAAAAAATTATCTTTGCGTTAGCAACAACATTCAGGATGAAGCGAAGATCAAAATATAATGAGAGAGAGAAAAGGCGTGATAATACATTGAAAGCTATAAACGAATTATTCAAAATTACAATCCTATGGCATTAGTTATAATGATATTGATTGCGATTGTGCTTTTTGCCACAATAGCATGGGCATTGATTAAAGTTGTAGAGAAAGTCTACAATATAATAGTTATAATATCCGCTTCGCGTAACCCGGATGTGACAAAACAAAAGCATGGCATTGTTTATAACAAAAAAACCAAGAAATTAGAAGCCGACCAATCTCCGATTACTCCGTTCTGATGCCACGATTTAACACACCTTACTCTCCATTAATAGAAAAATTTGACGCGATAGGATGGATTCCTACAATTAAGGGCAGTTTGTCTCTTAATGTTTTTGATAATTCCAACTCTCTTTTAGGTGATGTCGATAAGTTTGCCATAGAGGTTAAAACTTATAATGGCTTTAATACATCAAGGTACATTGTTGCCAGTTCGCTATTTACGTATGATGATAGCAAAAGCGGCTCCGACTATGCAAAGACGTTTAGATTTATTTTTAGAGGGACAATCAATGATAGAGAAAGACAAAACGAGTTTATCAATCGCAGTCTTGACTTTGCTGATGGTAGTCTTGAATCCACTAAGCAGTGGAGGGAACTTTTTGAGGAAAAAGATCTTTGCATAGGCAAACTTTCCATAGTAACTATTCCCGATCATAGCTTAACTGAAGAAGAAAAAAGACTCATTAACCAATTGAAAGAACTGAAAAAACGAAAAGAAAAATACATAGAAAATCATGATAATAAAGCAAACTCTCTTAATGTGCTCGCACAAGGTAGGGCTCAATTAAAAACACTATGGGAGGATGTGGAAAGCACAATAATCGCTATTGAAAATACGATACTACCACCATCGGCAATAATCACAAGAAGAACAAAAAGACCGGAACCACGACCTATCTATAAATTTGATGTAGCGCTAAGCCGAGATGGGGTATTATTCTTGAAGAATGACACAAATATATGTTTCAACTTTAATCTTGATGAGACAGATATTGACTATAATTCTGAGATTGATTATAAGAGAACTATACCGATTCATAGAGTCTTCAAAACGTCTATGAATTATATAAAGTTTTTGTTCCATAGAAACTACCATCACCATGATGAGCACGACACATTTTTGCCTGCAAGCAACCTGCATCCTATCAATCATGATGGCAAATTTGACAGAATAATCAAGCATCAAATGGAAGCCTTCCTAAGCCCAATTGTAAAGATCAAGCGTTATCCTAATATTAAGAAATATAATCTATGCAATCCTGAAGGGGTTTTACTGTATGCCAAATCCTTTTTGATGGTGTGTAAAAGAAACGAAATTATCAACGCGCATGATTTCGACTATTACTCCGAATTTGTTGATTGCCAAAAAACAGAGTTCGATGCTTTTGCTCATGATAGGAGAATGATCGTTAATTTTTTTCTTTCTCAGAAGAATGTTTTGGCTAAGGTTACTATCGCTTTAACTATCCTTATTGCCGTATTCCAGACTATTAACTTTTTAAAATGGGATGATATCCTTGGAGTGATGGGAATAAAATGGGAGAGTTTGCCGCCTGCTTATGCGATACGCCTTTTGATTGTTGCTGCTATTCCGTTTGTGGCGATTGTGATTCATAATCTTATTGTTCGTTGGTATACATTCAGAGGGAAATTCAATCGAAAAAAAATAAGCAAAAACATACTAAATCAAAATAGTAATACTAAGAAGAGGCAATTGTCGCGGCTCTACAAGATTCGGTTATTGTGGATAACGCACGTAAAGCACTTAATTAGAGAAATACTTCAGGCTGCTGCTTTGACAATCTTTATTATAGCTGTATTAATATTTTGCAGATGGTTCTTGCTTAATTTCATGCATCTCCATAATCTCATAAAAGCTTTTATTTCGGGGGCATAGAAGGCTGCTTGCGGCGAACAAGCCCTCAACTATAATAACAAAATGAAGGCCGGAAGAGCATATTGCTAATCCGGCCTTCATTTTTTGCAGGGAGACGCAATCCCCCCGAATGCTTCATGGTTCAAGACACCCTTGGTGCTCGCTGCGTAGCAGATCGCTCACGGTCTTCACCGGGCTGAAGGTTTGGATGGGGGCTTCGACGAAGATGGTGTTCCAGGCGCTCATGGCGCCGTTCCAGAGGCCGGGAAGCTCCAGCGCCTTCAGCTCTTGGCCGTCTTTGCTCTTGAGGGAGATGAAGCCGGTGTTGCGATCGACGTAGTCCGGAAGGTTGAATTTCTGTCCCTTATAATCCTTCAGGGCGCATACGAGGTCGACGGGATTGAAGTGCGTGCCGCTGTCGAACAGGGCCTTCATGTCGGGCCGCGAGAGGTCGATTTGCGAGCTTTCCAGAATCTGAGGCGATACGGTGCCATCGGAGTTTTGCGCTATGAAGGGGCCGCCGCCGGGTTCGCCCTGGTTCTTCACCATGCCGCAAACGCGCAGAGGGCGATTGAGTTTGCTACGTATATAAAGGATGAGGTCGGCATCCTCCAGGTGCTTGAGGTCGCTGCGGCGGATGCAGAGCTGGTTGTGCAGAAAGCGTATCATCTCCTCCACCTTCTTGTGCGTATATTTCCCGCTGTCAATCAGTTTCAGATACTCAAAAATTTTGCGCTGCACCGATACCAGTACGCCGGCCAGCGTTTTTTTGTACACAACCGTTGCGTGGCGCAGGCAGTCGGGCGTAACGTTGTCAATGTTTTTAATGAATACGATGTCGCAATCAAGGTCGTTAAGGTTCTCAATCAAGGCGCCGTGCCCTCCGGGACGGAAAACGAGCTGCCCGTCTTTGTCGCGAAAAGGCTGGTTGTGAGCGTCGGCGGCCACCGTATCCGTCGAAGGCTTCTGCCGGCTGAAAGATATGTTATACTTAACCGATAATTTATCCGCAAGAGCCGCCGCTTTTTCGTCAACGCAGCTCTGGAAAAGCGCCTCATGTTCAGGCGAAACCGTGAAGTGAATGTTCACCTCTCCCGCATTATTTTTTGCATACATAGCCCCTTCGGCCAGATGCTCCTCCATAGCCGTTCGCGCCTCTTGGGCGTGGTAGGAGTGAAATTTGAGCAGTCCCTTAGGCAATTGTCCGTAGTTCAGTCCGCGCTTTCCGAGCAGCATCGCCACAACGGTTTTGAACTGTCGCTCGCGTATCAGTCCCTGCACATCAGCGCCCTCCGCCTCGAGGCATGCCCGGTTGAGGTCGGCAAAGAAAGCGAAGCGGTGAATTTCGTTAAAGAAAGTTCGTTCGGCAGGCGTATCAGGCAGTTCGCGATCAGCATCCATAAAAGCAAACAAGTCCTTAAACATTCGGCTGGCCGCACCCGAAGCCGGCACGAACTTCACCACGCGCTTGTTTGAGAGGAGATACTCCTCCCAGGCCTTCATGTAGACAGCCTTTTCCTCCTTTGGTATCAGCGTAATACCTTTGTCAACAGAAGCCGATGCGATGATTTCCAGGAAGGGGAAGCCCTTGTCGAAACAAGCCAGTTGCTCAGCAATCTGTTGTTCCCCTATACCTTTAGAGGCAAGTAGTTTGAAGTCGTTTTCGTGTAGCATAGATTTATTGTTTTTGCAAACTTAATATATTCAGTCGGATTATGGAGATTGTTTGGGCAGATAGCCCCCCAACTCTGCTTCCGATTTTTTTCTCTGACCCCATCCCAATTCCTTCATTTCCTTAAAAAAATTTATTTCGGCGGATAATACAAGCTTGTAACGGCCAATTTTTTTCCGGCGAGGCGTTACAACAGTTTCAGTTCCGTCGATTCTTTCAGACAGGCATCTGAAACAGTTTCAGTTTCTCCAATTTTTCCAGACGGAGCGCCAAAACAGTTTCAGTTTCTCCATTTTTTTAGGCGAGTTGCCAAAACAGTTTCAGTTCCTTCAATTTTTCCAGACGGAGCGCCAAAACAATTTCAGTTTCTCCAAATTTTCCAGACGAGGCGATGAAACAGTTTCGGTTTCTCCAAATTTTCCAGACGAGACGCTGAAACAGTTTCAGTTTCTTCAATTTTTCCAGACGATGCGATGAAACAGTTTCGGTTTCTCCAAATTTTCCAGACGAGGCGATGAAACAGTTTCAGTTTCTCCAAATTTTCCAGACGAGACACTGAAACAGTTTCAGTTGCGTCTTTTTTTTCAGATGACGCAACTGAAACTGTTTTGGCGACTCAAACTATTTCGGCGGGCCATTGCAAACTTGCAACGACTTAAGGTTGGAAAAAATTAAGTGTGCGTACAGAGTTTTAGCATAAGCTTTTTTTAGGTTCACGGTCTTTTTTTACTGTTTTTTTGGAAAACACAGATAATCCTTTATATTTGCAACCATATTTCACAAATAAAAAACTAAAGATATGACACGATTAATACCCGTAAATTTTAAGACATTGTTGCGCAAGCTGCGCATTGGCGAGCATTTCGAATTTTTTTATAGCGGCATCATTAACGGCTTGGCGACATTAATCACCACGTACGCAACGCCTAACAGTATGTACAATGCTCTGAAAACCGCATTCCAGCGCGAGGATGCATACTATAAGCAAAGCCAGGCTTCGACGCTGACTCCCGAACTTGCCGCATTCCACGAACAACGCATCGGGCTCTTCGTTTTCTTCTGGAACTACGTTTCCGCCTTCAAATATTTGGGCGATGCAGCCAAAACGCTTGCTGCCGAGAAATTGCAGTTCTTGCGTAACAACTATAAAGCAACAACCAGCGTAGGTTATCTGGAAACCAGCGGAATGTTGACCAATTTCCTGGAAGATTGCCAAAAGAACGAATGGAAGACACTCATCCAGCTCCTCGGACTGATGTTTATTATCGATAAAATGACCGAAGCGAATACCTCTTTTCAGGGTCTATACGTTGAGCGTTCAACCGACAAGGAGCAGATTGCTGATATAGGCAAGTGGGACGAAATCCGCTTTGACGTCAACGGCGCCTTCGAGGCCATGATAGAGGCCATCAACATCGAGTGGCGGGCTAACGAACTCGGAGCCAAAGATCAGGCCATTCGCACCAACCTCAATAACATCAAAGACGTCGTCGCCGGCGCCATCCATCAAGCCGAACTAACACTCGCCCGCCGCGGCCACAAAAAAACAACCGACGACGGCGCCTCCGACGAGGGCACCCAAACCCCCGACACCACCAACCCTCCGGCCCCCGACACCCCTCCGCAAGCTCCCGATACAACCAATCCCCCAGCC
>JAITHO010000001.1 GCA_031279915.1 Tannerellaceae bacterium | reverse complement strand
CTTCGGCATTAACCGCTCTAAAGAGGGGTCGATTGGAGATATTTAATTCATAACATGATCATACCCAAGTCCAAGCAGTAGATAGGTGATTCCCGCCTTCGCGGGAATGACCTCCTTTGCGAACAAGAATGACCTTAGATACAGCCTCTATGCGAAACCAATCAACTATTCAATGCACATTTAAACTTTAATTATTAATTAACTCTTTTAAACATCATGGGAGCAATTCTACCTCACAGCCGACTAACGCACAACATGGACAATGCGAGTTTCATGCAGTTCTTTTACAACCTCCTCCTCATACTTGAGGCGCCAATTGCTAATATTCCTCAGCTAACGGCATTGTGGAATCTTCTCAAGGCGGCGATTCAGAGGCTCGACAACAGCTTTAAGTGGCCAACAAAAGCTACGGAAACAAAGCAACTGAAGGAGCTCGACGCTCAACGCGACGGCATTCTGACAATAATGTTCAATCTGATACGCGACTCGGCCAAGTATTCGGTTGACCCAATCGTTAAGGCGTCGGCTGAGAGGCTGAAAGAAATTGCGGATAACTATGCCGTTATGCGAACGCGCAATTATGAAGGCGAAACATCCTTGATCATCAATTTCGTGCAGGAGCTCGAAATTCCTGAAAATTTGGAGCACATCAACCGCATCGGCCTGGGCAATAATCTTACTGCGCTGAAAACCAAAAACAGCGAGTTTGAAACGCTCTACATTAGCCGTAACCAAATGGAGTACACTCACGTTATCAGCGGCACCACGAGCCGGCTTCGCAAAGGCGTCGTTACGGCCTTCGGCGACTTTAATACGGCCATCGAGGGCTTGCTTTTGATGGAAACCGACCCTGATCGCATTGCAGAGCTTCATTCTATTGTCAATAATATTAATGCAGAGATTATGAAGGCCACGGCTGTGCTCGACCGTCATTTGGGCACAACGGCCTCGGGCGATGGATCCTCTACGAACGATAAAGAGCCCGACGTCATAATTGTGCTCCCTGATATAGACAATCCCGCGGCTCCTGACATGCCTCCGCAAGCCCCCGAAAATACTCCGCCAGCCATTAATCCGGATGATTTGAATCCTCCGGCGGCTGGAGAACATTAAACTATTTTTATGTCGAAGTACCTTAATAATCTTTAATTTGAAATTATGAAAATTCCACTTGTGCTGAAAATAGAATAAGACTGAGTAATTTTTCTATAAGCGATATTCTGATTTTTTGCGTCAAAAGAGATAAGGTGCCCCTCGTATTTGTTTTTACAACTTTTCAATTACGAAACATCTTATCTCTTTCTTAAATCTACTGACAAGCGCTGTTTGAACCGAACGCTCTCTCTCTTAAACTATAATAACGTGACTTAAGCATGAACAAAGCGTACAAAGCTGTTTTGATGTTGGCGGCCTTGCTTGTAGCCCTGGCGCTGCATGCCGGAGCGGAGGAAACGGCGCGCGGGCTTTATTTTCACTCCTTAGAGGTGAATAAAGACAGCCGAACGCGCCTGAACCTTACTCCCGATGGGCCTCTGCGCTTTTCGGGAGGCTTTACGCTAAGTTTCGATTTTAAGCTCCGACAGGAGGAGCACGAGGTTTTTGGTTACGTGCTTAGGATTATTGGCAACGAGCGGACGAATATTGATTTGATTTCAAATGCTTCGCAGTTCCATAACATGGTGCTGGTTGTGGATAATCGCACGTTTATTGAGTTTAATCTGAATGATCTTGCGGTTCCTCCCTCGGAGTGGACGCATGCCACGCTGAAGGTTGATGCCAGGCGCGAACGGCTTGACTTCACTCTGGGCGATATTCATAAATCGTCGACCTGCGATAATATTCGCGGGCTGAACAAGTTTGCGGTTTACTTTGGAGGGAACGATCATCCGCGCTTTGGAACCTCCGACGTGGCTCCGATTATGCTGCGCGACGTAAAGATTCTTGACGCTCGCGACAGGCTGGAGCGCTATTGGCGATTGTCGAAGCATCACAACGATGCGGTATACGACGAATGTAAAAATGCTCGCGCCTCTGTGACCAATGCTTTGTGGGAAATTAATCAACATTCGCACTGGGAAAAGATCCGTTCGATTGAGATTGACGGCAAATATCCGAAGATTGCCTTCGACCGCCGGCGCAAGCAAGCTTTCGTTGTTAGCAATAAATTCGTATACATATATAATATAGCCGCAAATTCGGTGGATACTCTGGAGGTGAAGCATGGGGCGCCTTTCAATGTTGAGCTGAACCAACTTTTTTACGATGCGGCGCAAAACAGTTTGGTTATGTACGAGTTTGAGACGCAAACTCTTGCTCGTTTTGACTTCGCGACGCAGAGCTGGAGCAACAGGGATGCTTCTGTAAGGCCTCCGCCGCTTTATCGGCATCATAATAAATGGTACGACGAGGGTCGGCGCCGGGGATATATTCTTGGGGGCTATGGTTTTCATCTCTATTCGGCCTTGCTGCAATCATTTTCGGATTCGCTGGGTCGATGGGAGACGGTTGATCTGGCTGCTGCATATCCTCCTCGGTATCTGGCGGGCATGGGTGAGTACAATGATAGTTTGTTGCTTTGCTTTGGGGGTTACGGTAGCGTGTCGGGTCGTCAGCACGAGGCTCCGCACAATTACTATGACCTGTATGCGCTTAATCCTACGACGCGGAGCGTTCGGAAATTATGGGAGTTGCTTGAGGTCGACGAGCCTTTTGCCAATGCGGCGTCTCTGATAGTTAACCGCGGCGCGGAAACGTTTTACACGCTTTCGTATCCGAATAACATTTACGAAACTCGCGCGACCTTGCATGAATATAACATTAAGCATCCTGGATACAGGAAGCTTGCCGACGCGATTCCGTTTCTGTTTAACGACGAGGAGTCGTACTGCGACTTGTTTATGCCGTCGGATAGCTCGGTTATACTGGCGGCTCTGTCGAATGCGATGGGTTCGGGCAGCGTTGTCAATCTTTATTCGATTGCCTATCCTCCGATGAGCGTGGCCGACACGCTTCAGGTCGCTCCATCGGAATCCTCGCCTTACGCTGTTGCGCTGTACATGGGATTAATTTTTTCTGGGATTCTGATAGTGGCGGCGGTGTTGGTATTGTTTCGGAAATGGAGGCGGCGGTCGAGCGGTGAAGCTTCGGGAGTTGCGTCGGGAGTGTCGCAGGGGGATAGCGGAGGCGAAGAAAGTCATCTGACGACGGTTGAAGTTCCGGCTTATCCGGCCATCAACGTTCTGAACAACTTCAGGGTTCTTGATTCGAAGGGCGGCGATTTGACGCATCTGTTTTCTCCGACCGGCGCTCAAATATTCCTTCTCATTTACTTCAAAACGGTATCTGACCAAACGGGCATTACGTCCAACGAGCTCCAGCAAGCATTCTGGCCGGACAAGGATTACGAAAGCGCGCAGAACAACCGTAACGTTTATTTCACCAAACTCCGTTCCATCCTTAACGACATGGGCAACGTGCGAATCGATCGCCTGAATAACTTCTGGGCTCTGGCCTACGACGCCAAGAAAATCCATAGCGATTACGCTCAAGCGCTCAGCAACATTCGGCAGATGTTGGCCGATCCGGAAACCGATAAGGCTCTCCTGCGCGAAACCCTTCAGATCATCATGAAGGGAACGCTCCTGCCTTTCCTCAAAGCCGACTGGCTCGACCATTACAAGACCAACTACTCTAACACCGTTATCGAATTTCTGGGCAAGATCGCCGAACGCCCCGACATTCGCGGCGACTACCAAATCCTCCTCCACATCGCCGACGCCATCTTGATGCAAGACGAAATCGAGGAATCCGGCATCCGTCTAAAGTGCAGCGTACTTTACAAGCAGGGCAAGAAGCAGCAGGCCATGCTCGCTTACGATAAATATGCCGAGGCCTATCATTCGCTGCTTGACATCCTCCCCAGCTTTACCTTCAAGGACATCATTCGCTTGAGCTCCGTGTTGTAATAGTTCCTCTCTATACCGGCCGGCGGCATACAAAACAGCCGTGCGGACTGCTGTAATATGAAAATAATAGAGAGGTTCTATCATTATATAGGCATCGTTGGCTTGACAGGCATATCTGCGCGGCCTACATTTGTGGCGAAAAAAAATAATTGTCACACTTAATAAACAACAAAAAAACATGGAAACTATTATTAATTCGCAACTGCCTGCCTTCAGTGTTCAGGCTTACCACAACGGAACTTTCAAAAGCGTTACCGAGAAAGATGTTTTAGGAAAATGGGGAATCTTTTTCTTTTATCCCGCCGACTTCACATTTGTTTGTCCAACCGAGCTCGGCGATATGGCCGATCAGTATGCAAAATTCCAGGCAATGGGAGTGGAGATCTATGCCGTAAGTACCGATTCGCACTTTGTTCACAAGGCATGGCATGATGCGTCGGAAACTATTCGCAAGATTCAGTATCCAATGCTGGCCGATTCGACTTTTGCACTCAGTCGCGCTTTCGGCGTATTGATTGAAGAGGAAGGGCGGGCCTATCGCGGCACTTTCATCGTCAATCCCGAAGGAAAAATCAAGGTAGCCGAGATTCACGACAATGGCATCGGCAGAAATGCTGCGGAACTTCTGCGCATTACTGAGGCCGCCCAATTCGTTGCCTCACATCCGAACGAAGTATGTCCGGCGAAGTGGAAAAAAGGCGAAGCTACGCTTAAGCCGAGTATTGACCTTGTAGGCAAAATCTGATGCTCGACTTTGAGACAAAGGATCAAGTAAGAAATATATTCGCCTCCTTGAAGGGCGAATATATTTTTAATGCGACCATCCCTCCTCAGCATGAGAGCGGCGAAGAGCTGCTCAGCCTGCTGACCGACGTTGCCGACTGCTCTGATAAGATTAGCGTTCTGACTTCGGGCGGCCCCGCACTGGGATTCGCATTGCTGAAAAACGGTCAGGATACCGGCATCCGCTTTAGAGGCATTCCTAGCGGACATGAGTTTTCATCCCTATTGCTTGCGGTTCTGAACTGCGATGGGCTGGGGAAAAACATTCCTGACGAAGGGATATGTCAAAGAATCACCGGGCTGAAGGGAAAGATTGAGCTGACAACATACGTGTCCCTCACGTGCACCAACTGCCCTGATGTTGTACAAACCTTGAACCTGATGGCTATTCTGAACGAGAATATCGTTCATGAAATGGTTGACGGATCCTTGTTTGAGGAGGAGGTCAATGCGCTGCGCATCCAGGCAGTCCCGTCGGTTTACGCTGACGGCAAACTGATTCACGCGGGCCGAGCCGGCTTGGGCGAATTGCTAAGCAAACTCGAAACGATATACGGCAGCGAATCCGGAACAGAAGCAAAAACCTATAACGCAATTGTGATAGGAGCTGGGCCTTCGGGATCTACGGCGGCCATTTATCTGGCCCGGAAAGGCCTGAAAGTGGCTCTTATTGCCGAGCGGATCGGTGGACAGGTAAAGGAAACCGTGGGAATAGAGAACTTCATCTCGGTTCCGTACATCACGGGCGAAATCTTGGCGACGAATCTAAAGGCTCACCTTGAGAAATATCCTATCGACCTTTTTGAGCATCGCATAGTTGAGAAATTAGAGGAGGCGGAAGATGGGCAAAAGGTGGTGAGCGCTGTTGGCGGAGAACGTTGGATCGCTCCGGCAGTGATCATCGCAACGGGTGCAAGTTGGCGTCGGCTGAACGTTGCCGGCGAATCGGAGTACATTGGCCGCGGCGTAGCTTTCTGCCCGCATTGCGACGGGCCGTTCTACAAAGGCAAGCGCGTGGCGGTCGTTGGTGGCGGAAATTCAGGAATCGAGGCGGCCATCGACCTTGCGGGCATCTGCTCCGAAGTGATAGTCTTTGAATTTTTAGACGAACTGAAAGCCGACGATGTGTTGCAGAAGAAAGCCCGCTCGCTATCCAATGTGCAGATATTCTTGTCGTCGCAAACAACGGAGGTCGTTGGCAACGGCGAGAAGGTAAGTGGCATCCGCGTCAAAAACCGCAAGACTAATGAGGAGCGCTTGGTTGATCTCGACGGCATATTCGTTCAGATAGGCCTTGCGCCGAACAGCTCCAAGTTTCGCGAAGTGGTATCAACCAACCGCTTTGGCGAAATCGAGGTCGACGAGCGTTGCCGCACAAATCGCCAGGGAATTTATGCCGTTGGCGATGTAACAACCGTTCCATACAAACAGATAATCATCTCGATGGGCGAAGGAGCCAAGGGAGCCTTAAGCGCATTCGCAGATCTGATGGTAGGAGGGCATTAGGATTTTGCAACGAAAGATGATTGGTCAAAAAACATCAAGGGCCGCCGAACTTTCAAACGTTCAACGGCCCTTT
>JAITHO010000045.1 GCA_031279915.1 Tannerellaceae bacterium | reverse complement strand
TCCAGTAGAGATCGAGCTCGATGTTCACATATTCGGGATCGAGAGCCGGCAGCAGAACGTCGAATGGGAGCTGTCCCTCTGTTGATTTAAATTCGATATCGTGATTATGGTAGATGAGGCTGAGGCCTTCGCGCTTGCAAATCTTGCCTCCACTATTAAGGTTGTCGGCCACGCGCCGCCAGTCGTCGAGCGATTTATTCTTGCCATCGTCCGTCCACGGCCAATAGCAGGCGATGTACTTCTTGCCCAAGGCTTGGCAAAGAGCGATGTCCTTCGCGAGCTGATCGCCTCCAACCAAAGCCGCCATGCCTGTCGAACCGATCAGCGGATTGAGTCCGAGCTCAGCGAGGAAGGCCTTCAGCTCAGACGTTTCCATGTCAAACGATCCTCCAAATTCCAGATCCCTGTAGCCCCATTCGGCAATTTTACTCAAAGCCGCACGCGGATTCGCCTTCAGCCATTCCCCGCCCGTATTCCCCGTGATGATCCCAAACGACGGCAAAGAGTCAGTTGTCATTGTAAACGCATTTAATGAATTTGTTGCAATAGCGGCGCATGAAATAATGCCCGCCGATCTGATAAAAGTTCTTCTTTTCATGATGTTGTTGTATGTGAGAAAATAATTCTTGTGTTAAATCCAATCCTTCAGCCTCACACCACAGGAAATTGCCAAGGCGACCGATAGTTTGGTTTCAGCAAGGCATCCGCCTCTGGATTGTTTACAAACATCTGGGCATCCTCGTCGTAAACGAGCATGGATTGCGTTCGGGCGGCGATGTTCCCAAGGTGCGCGTAGCGAGCGCTCAGGCTACCATGGTCGATGGTGCAGGCGGTTATAGGATTGCGGCTCTTTATGCATGAAACAAAGTCGGCAAGATGACGGTGACGCTCTTTGTGATCGGAAAATTCCTTAACCGGTTCAACCTTTTCAACGTTGTCGCCTCCGCTTGGCTCCGGAAAGACTTCCCAATTCTCGCGGTCGGCAACAAGAGTTCCCTTTGTTCCTTTGAAGGCCATGCCATAGTTGCGCCCGTAGGGGCCAGTTTCGGTGCCGCCGGTGTGGCTCCAGGTCATGATGAAATCGTCGAGTTCGTATATGACCTGTTGAGTATCAAATGTCTCCGGAGCGTTCTCAGGATAGGCGAATTTGCCTCCTATAGCCGTTACGCGCCGCGGCATGCGCGAAATGTTCATGCCCCACAGAACCATATCGAGCAGATGCACGCCCCAATCAGTCATCAAGCCTCCGCCATAGCTCCAAAACATGCGCCAAGAGCCATGGAAACGCTGCTTGTTAAAGGGGCTCAGAGGAGCAGGGCCCAGCCACATATCATAGTCGACGCCCTCTGGAACAGGCTCGTTTGGAACAGCCTTACTGAGCGCTCCGTACCTGAAATTGCCCCAAACGTCAGCTCGCGCGATTCGTCCCAGCATGCCGCTCTTAATATATTTAACCATACTATGCCAATGATCGCCGCTACGCTGCTGCTGTCCAACGCTTACGATGCGCTTGTAACGCTTGGCGGCGCGGGTCATTGCTTCACACTCGGCTATGGAATTGGCAATTGGTTTTTCAACATAAACGTCTTTGCCAGCCGAACAGGCATCAACAAACTGCAAGCAGTGCCAATGGTCTGGCGAGCCAATTATCACAGCGTCTATGTCTTTTATCTCAAGTAGCCTCCTGTAGTCGTGAAAGATTTGTAGGGATCTATCGTGCGATTTTTTAAGCTCGGCAGCCCGATTGCCAAGAATATTAGTGTCGACGTCGCAAAGCGCAATGCATTCAACTTCCGGGTTTAGGAGCATGTCGGCCAAGTCGCCCCAGCCCATGTTACGGCATCCGATAAGGCCCACGCGAATGCGATCATTCGCAGCCACTTGCCGCTTCGGAGCAAAAGAATAAGCCGGCATTACCATCGAGGCTGCCACAATACCAGCTGATGTTTTGATGAAATTCCTTCGGTTTGTCATGGTGTTATGATTTTAATTGTTGGCAAAAATAATTAAAAGAATTGGGAATGATGTATTAACGTCTTGATTACAAATGTTAGCCATGTTAACCATGTTAACAATCTTCGTGCCAATATCCCCCACGGCCATTTCACAGCCAATATTGACATCAATATTCCTCCACGGAGCTTTCACTGTCAATATTGATGCCAATATCGCTGTAAAGTGTAAAAATGAGCCAAGAAAGCTTAGCTTTTTAAAGCTTTGCCTTATGGAACAAGAAGCAAGCTAAACAGCAAATAGAATTTTATATCTATATTTACACCAAAATAAGAAAGATGCGACAATACACGGAAGATGAACTTGTAGAGCGATTAAGAGAGCCATCCACTGTTCAAAATGCTTTTGCTCAGGTAGTGAACATGTATAGCGAAAGATTGTATTGGCAAATACGAAAGATGGTATTAAGCCATGATGATGCGAATGACTTGTTGCAAAATACCTTTATGAAAGCGTGGATGAACATTGAATATTTTCGAGGCGACGCCAAGTTGTCAACATGGCTATACAAAATTGCGATCAATGAATGTATAACATTTTTGAACCGCCAGCGTGCCTCTCACCAGGTATCAATGAATGATGCAGATGTATTCTTACTCGAAAAGCTAAAGAGCGACGAGTATTTTGACGGCGATGAGTTGCAGCTAAAACTGCAAAAGGCCATAGTTCGATTACCTGATAAGCAACGACTTGTTTTCAACATGAAATATTACGACGAAATGAAGTACGACGATATGTCGGAAATACTCGGCACATCAGTTGGCGCCTTAAAAGCATCTTATCATCATGCGGTAAAGAAAATAGAAGAGTTTTTAGCAAAAGAAGTTTAAACCTTCTTATATATATAAAGTCAAATCAAATATAAATTAAGATATGAAAAAGGGCATGAATACCTTGGAAGAATTAAAAGGCAAGAATCCCTTCAGGATGCCTGAAGGTTACATCGAAGACTTCACACGGAACATGATTGACCAGCTTCCAAAAAAAACATTTGAGGAGCCTGCAAAGATTTCCTGGAAAGACCGAATCTTGCCGTGGGTCTATCTGGCAGCAGCCATTGCCGGGCTAGGACTATTCTTTAATGTACTCAACCGCAATGGAGAAAGTAAAAGCACGGCCAAAGACAATTACATCCTAAGCTCGGAAGCTCCTGATAGAGCGGCGTCTGATGACACGGAAGAAGCCGACGATTATTTAGACTATCTGGAGACGCAATACACAAACTATTTGCTGGCAGAAGAATTAGGAAAACTTGAGTGACACATTTATTTTTAGAATATTTTTGCAATTGAAATTAATATGCATAACAATTTTATACTTATCTTTGTGGCGTTAATGATTACGTCACTGTTTAGACTTGAAGCTCAGGACCGATCAAAGGCATTTGATAAAGAAGCGTTTCTGCTAAAAAGGAAGGCATTTTTCACCTCAGAATTAGGCCTTACATCACGAGAAGTTGAGCAGTTTATCCCACTAGTTGAAGAGTTGCAGGAAAAAAAATTTGAAGCCGGACAGCGATGTAGGAAATTAACAAGAGATCTTAGAAGAAAGGATAATCCAAGTGATGATGAATACATCTTCGTGATAGACGAATGTTTGAAGATGGGCCTTAGAGAAGCTGAATTGGAAAAAGAATATTACGATAAATTTAAGAAAGTCTTGTCGCCCGAAAAACTTTATAGATATAAAGAAGTCGAATTCAAATTTGTACGTGAGTTCTTAAAAGAAGACTCAAATACGCGTAACCAAGCTGAACGAAGACGGGGTGATTCAAGAGAAGAATAATAGATATTATCATTATTTGTGTTTTTTGTTTAGATTTAGTTTTGGCGTTTAAGTTAAGGGAGGGGTGGCGACGTGATGTCGGTTCCCCTTTTGTTTTTTATTAGTTTTACTCACTTATCACTGCCGCGTCAC
Source organism: Tannerellaceae bacterium (assembly GCA_031279915.1). Taxonomy (GTDB): domain Bacteria; phylum Bacteroidota; class Bacteroidia; order Bacteroidales; family Tannerellaceae; genus DFXE01. Next base: position 5,914 of record JAITHO010000045.1, on the reverse strand, counting down.
TGCACTAACGCCTTTAACAGCTTTAATTTTTCCTATAAGCGTGGCCAGCGAGCGTGAATCCTTCACAATTACCCCAAAATGTCCCTGAAAAAAACCGTCACTGGAATCTATCCGGATCGTGCGCAGTGCAACTCCCTTCTCCTTGCTAATCACAGAGGTTATGTTAGTGACGATACCGATATTGTCACGTCCCAGAACGAGTAGATCAACAATATAGTCGTTCGCGCCTTTCCCGCTCCAGCGGGCTTCGACAATGCGGTATCCGAAGCGTTCACGCATCTCGTGCTCATTCGGACAGTTGACACGGTGAATTTTGATGCCTTGCGTTGAAACGAATGCAAATATCTCGTCGCCGAATATAGGATTGCAGCATTTTGAGAGTTTATATTCAATGCCTGTAAGATTTTTGTCGATAACGAGCACGTCGGGGCGCGTGGTCATTTCTTCCATTTCGATGCTGGGGGTGAAGGTTCCGGCGCTTATGACTTCCTGGTCAAACTCTTTTTCTTTGCGTTCGAAGTCGAGATATTCGTCGATGAATTGTCCTGGGTCGAGCTTGCTTTCAGCGATATCGAGGTAAAAATCTGTAACGGTTTTGTAGGCGTTCTTTTTAATCAGTCTCATGAGGGTTGGCTCGCTGGGCTCTATTTTTCGATTTTTGAACCGTCGTTGAAGGAGTTCTTTGCCGTATTCGGCATTCTTGGCGGCTTCTTCACGCAGGGCTTGTTTGATTTTTATTCGAGCTTTTGAGGTTGAAACGAATGAGAGCCATCCAGGTTTGGGCGACTGCGTTGGTAGGGTTTGGACGGCCACGGTATCGCCATTGTTCAATACGTAACGAATGGGTACATTACGGTCGTTGACTCTCGCCGACACGCATCGCGAACCGACTTCGGTATGTACGGCAAAGGCAAAGTCAAGCACGGTTGCGCCTTTGGGAAGCTTGATGAGGGCGCCCTTGGGAGTGAATACGTAAATCTCATCGCTATATAAATCCATACGGAAATTTTTCATAAGATCGTAGGGATCGGTGTCCTTGTTTTCGAGAGCCAGGCGGACGTTGGCAAGGAGTTGGTCGAGGTTGGAATCTTCTTTTACTCCTTTATATTTCCAATGCGCGGCGAGGCCTTTTTCGGCAATTTCGTCCATCCGTCGAGTGCGAATTTGCACTTCGACCCACTGCTCACGCGGGCCCATCACTGTGGTGTGCAAGCTTTCGTATCCGTTGCTTTTCGGAATTGAGATCCAATCTTTCATCCGTTTGGGATTAGGCTGATACATATTTGTGATGATTGAAAAGGCTCGCCAACACTCCGAGCGTTCTTTGTTTATGGAATCGAAAGGCATGTCGATGATGACGCGGATGGCAAATAGGTCGTAGATCTTTTCAAATTCAGTTTGTTGGTTCCGCAATTTATTGTTGATGGAATGAATTGACTTGGTGCGGCCCTTGATGTCGAAGGTGAAGCCTTCTTCCGTTAGTTTTTCCTTCACCGGAGCGATAAAACGAGCTATATATGCATCGCGCGACTGCTTGGTTTCGCTGAGCTTCTCTTTTATAAAAGCAAACTGCTGAGGATCGGTATACTTGAGCGAAAGATCTTCGAGCTCTCCTTTGATAGCGTAGAGTCCGAGGCGATGAGCTAGGGGAGCGTAGAGGTAAGAGGCTTCGCGAGCCAGACGCAAACGCTGTTCGCTATCGGCTATTTGCTTGCCCATGCGCATCATGTAAAGGCGATCGGCCAACATCAGCAATATTACGCGCACATCTTCTGCAAAACTGAATAAGAGTCGATGAAAATTTTCGGAATCGACCGCCGTATTGCGGGCATAAAGCTCCGAAGTGCGCAGCAAGCGTTCGACTAGCTGAGCGACGTCGGCGTCAAATAGCTTCTCAATATCTGTTGTTGTATGAATCTTCTTGAAGACCGGGCGATATAGCATTTGAGCAATCAGCGGACCGCGTTTGAGCCCCATTTCGTCGGCTGCAATCCGGGCTGTTTCTAAGTTGCGCAACAAGCCATTGATACCGTTTCGATCGCGGCTGTAACAATCGCAAGAGGCGGCATCAGCAATCAGTTTCTTTAATTTTTTGATCTCCTGCTTATTCAAAAAGGCAAAGAGAGAGCGTGAAAGCGAACGAACTACGGCATTGAAGCGTAGGTTTTCTTCGGCTGTGAAAAAATCTTCTGTTTTCATAAACGCAAAAATAATTTAATATCTGATTAACGGAACAACCGAATAGTGGGGTAATTGTTGAAGCGATATCTCTAAGATTTCTCAATTAATAGTAAACCATCTCGGCACTGCTCCCATATCGCCCATCTTCGTTCGTTCATAAATTATATCCCGAAAAATGGCATTGCCAACCGCTTTGCGAAAATATGTGCCGTAACGGCCTGCGCCGTGTATACGAATATTTTCCAGACGTAAGTTCTCTATCATCTTTTCGTTATCGCAGCCAATGAATATCGCGTCGTATTTTGAATCATATAAATCGACATCGAAAAAGCGGATGTTACGAAGGTCGTAGCGCAAGTAAGATGTAATATGTATGGCTCCGGCTGAACTGCCGTCGATTATATCGCCGTAAAAGCCTAGAGGGCCTGGTTGGCAACCGCCTTTGTAAACTGAAATCCGGCTGAAAAGTATCTCGCCTTCAGACGAAAATTCTCGGCCGGGGAAGTCTGTCGTTACGCGCAGGGCGGCTTCCATGGGATCGATCACTACAAGGTCGAGGGCTTTGTGATCGCGGCCTCCGAAAAAGCCAACGCTCGACGCCCGCCAGTTGTTTTCGGCCGTACAATAGCGGTATGTAATATTCTCGCACATCTTTTGCCCTCTCGACCACGAGGCCATGTCGTCGTCACCATTATTGCGGAAACTGCAGCGTGAAACTGTTGAATTGCGGCTGCCGAACGAGAGGTTGATTCCGTCGGCATAATGGTTGCGGAAACGGCAATGCTCCACGCTTAGGCTATCGGCTCCATCAATCCATCCGCCGCATTCGAAGTGTTCAATCCAGAGTTCTCGCAGCTTTGAGGCCTTCCCGAACGAGCCCATCAAGCCTTTGCCGACTTGTCCGTTACGTCCGTTTTGCACGAAGTATCTACGATCGTTGGCGGTTGTGATGTAAAGGCCTTGGAGGATGGTATTGTCGGCATGCGATTCTATTCCGCGGCGGGCGTAGGTCTTTTCATTGTCGGACGGGGCGGAAAAGTAGAGTTCTGTGTGCCACATACCGGCGCCAATCAGGGATGTGTTAGGCGTGTTTATCAAAATTCTGTCGGCAAGCTCGTATCGTCCGGCAGGAATATATATGGTTTTACCTCCGTTTGCGGCAATGAATTTTTCCAGAGCTTCGGATCCGTTGTAAATTATTTTATTGATTTCGGAAAGGGCTTCGAATCTTATGGGCTCGGGAACGGGCTCGAGTTCTACGAAGTCGATTGTGTACGCGAGGTCGTTGTCGTCGGCTTTGACTAAGCGAAAGCTTGCGCCTCGCGGTATTTTTTCGGCGAGCTTCACTCTTGTCTCGTCAAAGCGCATGCGGGCAAACTTGTTGGGAGCTGGGAGGTTATCAGGATAAGTTTGTCCGCTCATCAGGGCGTACTGCCATGCCCAACGGGAATCGAGCTCAATGTTGCGAAGCTGTTTGCCGTTAACCAGCAGAGCTAATGTTCCGCGCCGTCCGCCTCCTTCGGCATTGTCGGGGATTGAAAAGCGCAACGTTAATCCATCGGCAGCTTCATCATTTTTCCACTCTACATATTCCCCTTTTTGCCTTAACTGTACTGCCACGTTATTAGAGGCTTCCGACTGTATCTCGGTTTGCGCGTAGGTTGGGGATAAAAACAATCCATTCGAAGCGCATTTCTGCGGTTCTGCTTCATAACGCTTGTACGGACGGTCAAAATAGCCTCTCTGCATCGCATCGTCGGGAAATGATACGCTTTGTGCCGCCAGACCCGACGGGAGAGCTGTGAGGGCAAGAATGATAAGAAACTGTTTCATTTTGTTTTCTGATTTATATTATGTGTGCAGGCAAATATGGCAAATATCCGGATGTTATCAAAGTTATTATTGATTTGGGAGGCGAGTAAATCTGCTTTTGGGGACAGAATCTCGGATGACAGAAGGCAACAGTTAAAAAATAGCCATTCATTTTCTATCGGGAAGGCTCCGGAGAAAAAAAATGGAGCCCTCCCGATGAAAAAAATCCTTCCTGGAAAAAATTTGGAGCCCTCCCGATGAAAAAATTCCTTCCTGAAAAAAATTTGGAGCCCTCCCGACGGAAAAATTCCTTCCTGGAAAAAATTTGGAGCCCTCCCGATGAAAAAATTCCTTCCGGAGAAAAATTTGGAGCCCTCCCGATGAAAAAATTCCTTCCTGGAAAAAATTTGGAGCCCTCCCGACGAAAAAATTCCTCCGGAAAAAATCTCTGGAGAATCTCCCGACGAAAAACTGCTACCTGAAAATCGCGGCTACTGAAAATGCAGATGGTTTTTCGGTGGCCTACACGTGGATTCAAGCTTTTCCAGTGGCCTCGCTTTTTTTCTCATCCCTGGCTTTATTCGCTCGAACAAAATAATATCTTTGCCATAACTACATATTTGTAACTCTTAAAATAATATCAGTATGAAAAATTTTGCTTTTGCTTTGATCATTGCTCTCTGTTTGTCGTCTTGTTCGACGGGCGAGGCTTATTTTGACTTCCCGAAGGGTTCCAAACCTGAAGAAGTTGGGAAGAAACTTAGTCGGCATTTCATTGAAAGCGACCATTATTTGATTTACAGTAAATGGATTCATTACGCTGAGGTTTGCACCTGGCTTGGAGCTCTTCGCTTTGCGGAGGCAACGGGCGATACTGCGATCGTTAATGGTTTGCAGAGCCGCTTTGAATTGCTGTTCGACGCCGAGCAAGCGTTGTTGCCGCAGATGTATCATGTGGACCTGAACATGTTTGGCTGCCTGCCTCTCGAATTTTATCTGAACAACAAAGACGAGCGCTACCTGGAGCTGGGCATGCGCTACGCCGACACGCAATGGGCGCTGCCCGACACTGCTACCGATGCTCATAAATCGCTGGCCGATCGTGGGCTTACCTGGCAAACGAGGATGTGGATTGACGATATGTTTATGATCACTATCGTGCAGTCGCAGGCTTATCGTGCAACGGGCAAGCGCGAGTATATTGACCGCGCGGCTCATGAAATGGTTGTTTATCTGGACTCTTTGCAGCGGCCTAACGGCTTGTTTTATCATGCGCCCGACGTACCGTTTTTCTGGGCCCGAGGTAATGGATGGATGGCTGCGGGAATGGCTGAATTGCTATACTTATTGCCCGAGGATAATCCCAACCGTTCGCGAATAATGGAAGGATACCTAACGATGATGTCAAGCCTGAAGGACTTCCAGGCCGAAACGGGCATGTGGCGGCAAGTGATTGATGACGCTGAGTTTTGGCCTGAGACTTCGGGCACGGCCATGTTTGCCTACGCGATGATAATCGGCGTGAAGCGCGGATGGCTGCCGGCCGAGAAGTATGGCCCTGCTGCCCGAAAAGCCTGGCTGGCTCTCGTGGAATACATCACCGAGGAAGGCGACGTGCGGGAAGTGTGCATCGGAACCGGCAAGCGTAATGACCGGCAGTATTACCTCGACAGGCCGCGCATCGCCGGCGATTATCACGGGCAGGCGCCGGCGCTTTGGTGCGCGTATGCCTTGATGATGAAATAAGGGCGGAAGAGCTTGGCAGAATGCGGCTATCAGCTCATCCGACTCTTCCAAGCATGCCTTTCTCTCGCGCAAGCTCTCCGGCGCAATATCTCAGTGGCTTATGAATCGAGCAACATCACGGTCAGCTCTTTGGCTCCATGGGCTCCGTAGACAAGGCTCTGCTCGATATCGGCAG
>JAITHO010000171.1 GCA_031279915.1 Tannerellaceae bacterium | reverse complement strand
AAAAACACTCGTTTTTTCCTTCCAACATTTGCAGGGAGGAAAAAACGTTTGATTTTTCCTCCAAAAAAAATGCTGGGCGAAAAAAACACTTGATTTTTTTCGCCCAGCAAAATTTTTGACGAAAAAAACAAGTGTTATCGGCATCCAGCAGATTTTGGACGAAAAAAACACATTTCGTCGAGATTCAGCAGAATTTTTAGAGATGAAAAACATTATTCTTTCCCCGAAAAAAACATTTGCAAGCAAAAACGCTCGTGATTTGGAATCAAAAAAATACCGAAAGCGAAATAAATATTTAAATGGAGCCAAAAAATTGCTGGACGACAAATCACAGTTTAAATGGCGTCCAGCAAATGTTGGACGCGAAATACACTTGTAAATGGGATTCAGCATTTTTTTTAGCGATAAATCAATAAAAACATTTCGTCGAAAAAAAATGCCGGATGAAAAACACACTCGTTTTTTTCGCCAAAAATCTGCTGGACGCCGACAAATTCAGTTTATCGGGGCCCTGCAAATGCTGGATGAAAAAACACTTCGTTTTTTTCGCCCTGCAAATGCTGGACGCCAACAAATTCAATTTATCGGAGCCCTGCAAATGCTGGATGAAAAAACACTTATGTTTTTTGGCCCTGCAAATGCTGGACGCCGACAAATTCAATTCATCGGCGTCCAGCAAATGTTGGACGAAAAAAACGGATTTTTTCGGGATTCGGCAGATTTTTTGAGAAGATGAAATCGATTAATTTCTTCCGCAAAAAAAAAATTGAACGAACGACAGCTTTTTTTCGCGTACAGCGAAAATTAATCAGGAAATATTTTGTTGCGAATACGATATTCGGATTTCCGCAGTCCTGAGCAATATGTTGAGAGATTCCAGCGGATAACCTAATGGCGGAAACGAGAATTGAAGAAGCTCGACAGGCGTTCGAAAAGATTCTGCGACTCATTTCGGCTCGTGATATTGTCGGGCGCAAACACCTTTAAGGCTTGAGGAACAACAGAGATATGGATCTCGCGACCGGCCATTACCGGATCGCCGTCGAGATGAATGAGCCCCTGATTTTGTCGAGAGATACACAGCTCGGTAACCTGAAACGTTTTGATTTTGCTATTGCGCTCAATGGTTTTTGTAAACAATTGGAAGGATAGCGAGGGAATCTCGAGCGGGGTGAAGGGCGCGAGAATGGTGACGTCGAGCTTGCCGTCGGAAACGCTGGCATGAGGAGCGATGAATGCATTATTGCCGTATTGTGAGGCATTTGCACAGGCTACGAGGAAGGCCGTTTCTTTGACGGCCTCGCTTCCGAAATGCAATTCGTATACTTCGGGCTTATAGTAAAGATATTCGCTTATCGTTCGGCGAACGTAAGTTAAGGAGCCGCGATGCTTCTCGGCGGCGAACTTCTGGCTGACTGCGGCGTCGAAACCCAAGCCGCAGGTGGTGAAAAAAATATGCTCGTTGGCGCGACATCCGTCGATCGTCGTCACATGTCCCTTCGCAATCAGTTTGAGCGCTTTATGGGTATCCATCGGGATGTGCAAATCGCGCGCAAGGCCATTGCCCGATCCCCGCGGAATTATTCCCAGAATCGCATTTGAATGTACCATCGAAGTAGCCACCTCATTGACCGTACCATCGCCGCCAACAGCAATGATAATTCCGACGCCGCGCTCAATTGCCTGACGGGTAATCTCTCGCGCATGGCCTGCATACTCGCTGAAAGCGATGCTTGGCAGCCAGCCGGTCGATGCGCACATCCGCTCGATCATTCCAGGAATATTGCGCTTCGAACCCAGTCCGGAGATAGGATTAATGATGGCCTGAAGCTCAATCGAAGGCCCTAAAGTCATTTCCATATAAATTTATTTCGTAAAACATCATAGCAAATATATGCGATTCCACACACTCCCCCGCAACAGCCTGCCATCGCCGCCCGCTTATCATCCCAATCCCTCCGCCCCTATACATTATATATATATAAAGATATGGATGGAGAAAACAGCCGCAGAGGCCGAAACGGAACAGGGCGGCAAGGATTCTCATCTCTTTTTCCTACTTTTGCGCCATGATAGTTCGCTCTATCATATTTCTTAATGAACTATTTGATAACTTTCAAGACAAACAAAAACAAGTTGCATTTATACGCATTATGACACAATTAGAAGATAGATTATCCAAATTCGATTTTGCAATTCAAGCGAAACAAGCAAAAGCGGCAGGCCTATACCCCTATTTCCGCGAAATAGAGAGCGATCAGGACACCGAAGTGGTGATTAGCGGCAAAAAAGTCTTGATGTTCGGCTCCAACGCCTACCTCGGCCTGACGAATCATCCCAAAGTGAAAGAAGCCGCCATCGAAGCCACGCGCAAGTATGGAACGGGATGCGCCGGATCGCGATTCCTGAACGGCACGCTCGACATTCATCTCAAACTTGAGAGAAAACTTGCCGACTTTGTGGGCAAAGACGACGCAATTATTTACTCCACCGGCTTTCAAGTAAACCTCGGCGTAGTATCCTGCCTAACAGGGCGAGAAGATTATATATTGTGGGACGAACTCGACCACGCTTCAATAATCGAAGGCCATCGCCTCTCGTACTCCAACAAGCTAAAGTTTAAACACAACGATATGGATTCTCTTGAGAAGCAACTTCAGAAGTGCGAAGAAGGACGGCTGAAGCTTATCGTTGTCGACGGAGTGTTCAGCATGGAAGGCGACATCGCCAACCTCCCCGTCATCGTTGATTTGAGCCGCAAATACAATGCAAGCCTGATGGTTGATGAAGCCCATGGCCTGGGCGTTCTGGGCGAATGCGGCAAAGGAACATGCAGCCACTTCGGAGTCACGGCCAACGTTGACCTCATCATGGGCACCTTCAGCAAATCGCTGGCCTCCATCGGAGGATTCATCGCCTCAAGCCATGAAGTGGTCAACTATCTCCGACATTATTCGCGATCCTACATCTTCAGCGCAAGCAGCACCCCTGCATCCACCGCCGCCGCCGATGCAGCCCTCGAAATCATGATCAACGAGCCCGAACGCATCGAAAATCTGTGGAAGCTCACCAATTACGCCCTCAAAGGCTTCCGCGAAATGGGATGTGAGATAGGTCGCACCTCAACGCCAATCATTCCGCTATTTATCCGCGATAATAACACAACCTTCATGATTGTGCGCGAGCTATTCGATGCAGGAATCTTTGTCAATCCCGTAGTATCGCCCGCCGTAGCTCCTCACGACACCCTGATCCGCTTCTCCCTCATGGCAACGCACAAGTTCGATCAGCTCGACTATGCGCTCGAAACCATACAGAAAGTCTTCAACTCGCACGGACTGCTAAGGCATTGAGCAGCTGGAGAGCCATTCCCTCTCCAAACAAACTCAACCAAAAGCTTACGATAGCTTCAATATCGCTTTTTATTGCGAAGTTTTCCTGCAATAAGAAGCGATATTGTTTTTTATTTGCCGATGCAGAAGCGTGAAAAAATCGAGCCTAAAACTTCGTCCGTTGTAATCTCTCCAGTGATTTCTCCGAGATAATAAGAGCATTCGCGGAGATCGAGGCTGATGTAATCGCCGGTAAGTTGCTCGTTGAGGCCTTCGATTACGCGGATAATTGCTTCGTGGGCATGAATGAGAGCCTCGTAGTGGCGCAGATTTGTAACGATAACATCTTCGGAATGAATGTTGGGCAATGCGGCAACAGAAACGAGCAGCTGCTTGAGCTTTTGAATGTCCTCCCCGTTCTGGGCCGAAATATGGAGGTAGTCAGAGGAGATGTCGGCGAAAATGTTGCGAGATAGCTCTCTGTCGGCCTCAGGAAGCAGATCGACTTTGTTGAATACAAGTATGGTTTTCTTGCCTTTCAAATACGGGCTTATTTGTTTGTAAGCAGAGTCGATAACGGCAGAATCGCTTGTCAAATCTATTACCCACAGAACAATATGAGCCTGCTCAAGCTGCTTGAAAGTTCGGCTAATGCCCATGCGTTCAATCTCGTCGGAGGTCGGACGAATCCCCGCCGTATCAATAAATCGGAAGATAATGCCCGACAGATTCACAACATCCTCCACCGAATCGCGAGTTGTTCCCGGAATGTCGGAAACGATTGCACGATCGTCGCCAACAAGCCCGTTGAGCAGAGTAGATTTCCCAACGTTAACTTCGCCAATGATGGCAACCGGAAGGCCATTCTTCACAACATTTCCTATACTAAACGACTCGGCAAGCCTACCGATTAATTCTGCGATTTGTGTGGCAAGTGATAGAAGCTGGTTGCGATCGGCAAATTCAACATCTTCCTCCCCAAAGTCGAGCTCAAGTTCAATCAAGGAGTTAAACTCAACGAGTTGCTCCCTGAGATAGCTGAGCTCTCGGCTGAAATCGCCGCGCATTTGGCTCATTGCCAGCTTGTGCATTCCTGCAGAGGTGGATGTAATCAGGTCGGCAACGGCTTCGGCTTGACTCAAATCCATTTTGCCGTTGAAGAATGCGCGCATGGTAAACTCGCCAGGCGTTGCTAAACGACAGCCGTTTTCTATAAGTAACTCAAGTATTTTGTGCTGAATGTAAGTCGATCCGTGGCAACTTATTTCAATAGTGTCTTCGCCAGTATAAGAATGAGGGGAGCGGAAGAGAGATACCAGCGTTTCGTCAATTCTCTCGCCTCGACTTACTATATCCCCGTAGCAAATGCTATATCCAGCTAAGGATGTTAAGGCCTTAGAATTATTTTTGGCAACAAAGATTTGATTGCAAATAGCAATTGCCTGAGGGCCGGAAACGCGGATAACCGCTATTCCGCTTGCCCCCGAAGCAGTTGCTATGGCGCATATTGTATCGTCCACAAGTCACAGGGTGATTAGTTCATACTTGCGACGTCCGAGGCCTATTTTCTCGCCATGAATTAAGCCTGCTTGCCACTGTGTGTCGGGGTGAATGAGCTTGAATTTGTCCTGGCCTTCGAGATGCGTGTGAGGATACTTTTTTCCCAATTCGCTTTCCTTAAGGGCCGGCGCAACCGTTACCAGATCGGCGCAAGCCTGGTCAATAGCGATAGGATCCTGCGAGGCAAGGATGCCCAGATCAGGAACTATGGCCGCGTCATTATGATTCCAGCAATCGCACTCTGGAGATACGTTCATAACAAAACTCACATGGAAGTGAGGCTTCTCAAACAAGACAGCCTTGGTATACTCGGCGATTTTGTAATTCAACCGCTCCGATGTATCACCCTCATCGAGCACAGCTCCGTCGAATTGGCAAACGGCTACGCATTGCCCGCAGCCAACGCATTTGTCATACTCAATGAAGGCCTTTCTGTTTTTCCCAATATGGATGGCATCGTGAGCGCAATGCTTTACACAAATTCCGCAGCTAGTGCACGACTCCTGATCAACCTTTGGCTTGGAGGCCGAGTGCAGTTCGAGCTTGCCGCCAACGCTGGCCGAGCCCATTCCGAGGTTTTTCAGAGCGCCTCCAAACCCGCTTTGTTCGTGACCTTTAAAGTGGTTCATGCTCACGACAATGTCGGCATCGGCAATGGCTGCTCCAACCTTCGGAGCCTTGCAATATTCGCCGTTGATGGGGATTTCGCGATAGTCGGTTCCCTTCACGCCATCGGCAATTATTACATTACATTTAGCAGAAATCGGATTAAAACCATTTTCCATTGCGCTCTGCAAATGATCGACAGCATTTGATCGACCGCCGGAATAAAGCGTATTACTGTCAGTAAGATACGGCTTGCCGCCAAGGGAGCGGATGAGGCTTGTCAGTCGAGCGGCATAGTTGGGGCGGATGTATGCAAGGTTGCCTGGTTCGCCGAAATGTATCTTAACGGCAACGAATTTGTTCTTAAAATCAATGGCTTCGATCCCTGCCTTTTTTACGAGTTTTTCCATCTTTACAAGCAGATTGTTTGTCGGCGATGTACGCAAGTTTGTGAAGTAGACTTTTGAAGTGTTCATTTTACAATATCATATTATTACTTGTTGCTTTCTATATTTTAATTATGCATCTTCCATCCACTGGTCAACCGTTGTGTTCAAGAAGTGATGAAAGGGGAGCTGAAGGATAAAGCGTTTAGCTATGTCATTCGCCCAATCTGGATTGTCGAAATAACCGTCGGGCAAGTGGCAAGTGATGCAATATTCCTGGTAACGGAGATATTGCGCATGCTCGTAATCGGCTGGATATCCCAAGGGAACGCGTGAAATCATCTCGCCGTCGAGCTGAGGATATATGGCCTTAAACTCCGGAGCCTCGAGAATCGCAATAAATTCATCGGTATGATGATAAATATCATCGCGCACCCGTTTGCGCAATTTCGGTTCCGGCCTCCACAATCCTCCCGACAGCAGACAATTGTCGGGCTCAAGATGCAAATAGTATCCCGAACGAAAGCTCTTCCGTCCCCCACCGGCCGCCATATAGGCTCCGAAATGCTGCTTGTACGGCAGCTTACTATGCGAAAATCGCAGATCGTTATAGATCCGAAATACGCAATCTTCTGCTCTTAATCCTTCAAGATCGCGATCGACTACCGATATACGGTTAATTTGGTCCTGAACAATTTCGAGAAATTCTTGCTTATGTGCGTCAAATCTTGTTTTATTAGATTTAAACCATTCGCGGTTATTGTTGACCGCGAGCTCTTGTAAATACTTTATAATGTCTTGAATCATAAAAAAAACATTGGACTAATTGTGATTATATTTTCTTTTCATTTGTCACCAATACAGCTATTTCAGTGTTCAAATTGCTATGGAATTACGCTGAAAACCTTTGTGAAGATACTATTTTTTTGCGAATCGAAAATTTCCCTGCCTCATTACCACATTAGGCCAACCAATTCGGACTATGACTTAATGAGAAACCATTTTCATAGCACCTCAAAAAGAATGAACCGATTTATTGCAGCGGGTTTGCACCGTTAGTGTAGAAACCATAAGGATTGTCGGAGAAATGGGGGATTGCTGAAGCGAGAAATCGCGTCGTGAATTACGCAACTCTTTCAGTTCCGTGCGAACGTATTCGCGAGCAACCTCCGTCGTGTAGATTTTTGTACGAAAACTTTCGCGAGCGACCTCCCTCGTAGAGATTTCGTGCGAACGTATTCCCGAGAAACCTCCGTCGTAGAGATTTCGTGCGAACGTATTCGCGAGAAACTAAAATTATATTGGTCGGCTGGAGAAAATCGCAAGGGGAGGCCAAAAGTGTATGGCGTTGGCCGACGAGGCTTTTTGGGCCGGGAAAGAGGAATTTGGGGTATTACAGGGACTTCTCGTAACTTTGTCGCAGCACTTTGATTAGCCCGGCATTGCAGATTGTACATCTTCACAGATTGCAATAGCCGGGACAACCGAAGAGAATGATTAAAACAGAATATAGTACGCTAAATGAAAACTATTGAAGCTTTATACAAGGAATGGCAAGAGCTGCAACTTCTGCCTGACTATCGCCAACAACTTTTGGAACAGAAATTCATGCTGGACTTTAACTATAATTCCAATCATCTGGAGGGAAACACGCTGACATACGAACAAACAATGTTGTTACTTATCTTCGGAAAGACTTCCGGCGAGGCCAACATGCGTGATTACGAAGAGATGAAAGCGCACAATGCTGGTCTGGAATTGGTGAAGCGTGAGGCCGGGGACAGGGAGCGTACACTTTCGGAAGGCTTTATCCGCAACCTCAATCGGGTGATTCTTGTAAAAGATTTTTATAAATCAAAACCCGTTAATGGCATCCCTAATCGTTACGAAGTAAAAGTCGGAGTTTATAAAACCCACTCCAATTCTGTCAAGACCTCAACCGGCGAAATTTTCAACTATGCATCTCCGGAGGAAACGCCGGCATTGATGACCGACCTGCTAAATTGGTATAATGAGGAGGAGGCAAAGGGCGAGTTTACTCCCATCCGGCTGGCCGCCTTATTGCATTATCGCTACATCCGTATTCACCCTTTTGAGGATGGCAACGGGCGTATTGCACGATTGTTAGTGAATTACGTTTTGCTGCGCCATGGCTATCCGATGCTTATAGTGCCCACTAAAGAGAAGGAGCTGTACCTTGATGCCCTGAACAAATGTGACGCTGAGGTAGGTTTGATCCCTTCGGACGGAGCAAATGCTACGCTTGAGCAGGTCGAGGCTTTCTTAGATTACATCGAGAAACTTGCCCGGCGCGCATTGGAAATGTGTGTCAAAGCAGGGAGAGGCGAGAGATAATACGGAGCCATCTATATATCCAAGCTATACGAACTAAGCTTTCCCCTTCAACTGAAATACGGTTTGCAGACCTACGGATGCTGCAATCAGCGCCAGGCCTGCGTATGCCGCGGGGCCGAGCTCACGACTTTCGCCGAATATCAGCATGGCGAGGATGATGCTGTACACGGGCTCAAGGTTATAACTGAGGTTGAGGGTAAAGGCCGAAATCTTTTTCAACACATCTATCTGGAGAAGATACAATCCCACCGTACACACGAGCGAGAAAACGAGCAGGTAGGCCCAATCCATCCCAACGGGAAGCATGGAGGGCGAGGGGAAAAAATACAGGTAGCCCGGCAGCATGAGGCTTATGCACAGAAATCCTCCCAACATCTCGTACATCACTAAGGTGCGCACCGGATGCTCGCCGCCCACGCCTTTGTTGGCGATAGAAAAGAGGGCCGCCAGCAGTGAGGATACAATGCCGAGGAGGATGCCGAGCCGATATCTGAGATCGAAATGGAAGATGAGGCAGATGCCGGCCACGGCTATCAGCCCGAACATTACTTCGCGAAGGGCTATGCGCCGACGGTTGAGCAAGGGCTCTAATATGGCGGTGAAAAATCCTGTCATCGAGAAGGCCGCCACGCTTATGGACACGTTGGCGGCCTTGATGCTTCCGAAGAAGAATACCCAATGCATGGCGAGCAGAGCCCCGACGCCCATTATCCGAATTGCCTGCCGCAGCGGGATGCGCCTCGTTTGGGCAAGCAGCAGCAGAACGGGCAGCGCAAACATGATGCGATACCAAACGAGCAGGCCTTCGTTGAGCGTGATGAGCTTGCCGAGTATGCCTGTGAATCCGGCCAGGATGATGGAAAGGTGGAGCTTCAGGAATGTGTTGCGCATAGGCTCGGAGGCAGCGGGGATCAATGCGTGAATGATCCGCCGCCCAAAAACTCGCGCAAGAGCGATGTGCCCGGCAGCTCGAAGTCGGAAATATGGTTGAAGTA
The DNA here is from genome assembly GCA_031279915.1 of Tannerellaceae bacterium. GTDB lineage: Bacteria > Bacteroidota > Bacteroidia > Bacteroidales > Tannerellaceae > DFXE01. The sequence goes on along the minus strand of JAITHO010000171.1, from coordinate 2,050 downwards.
TCTGAGGAATCTGATCAGCCGGCGAGCCTCGACGTTCTCCTTTTCGTCTTCCCGCACTTCGGCCAGGATGGGATCGGCATAGCGCCGGAGGGCGGCGAGTTCGTATAGCATGGCGCTGTTGAACATGGCGTCGGCGGTTTCCTGATAGGGATAAATCCATTTGTCTTCGCCCTTGCGAACGCTTGGCCAGCGGGCAATGGTCTGTACGGGCGAATAGTTGCGGCAGTGATAATCGCGAACGATGCGTCGCAGCAAACGGTTGTCGGAGGTTGGAATCCAATTGTGATTGTCGAGCGAGATGCTTGTGAGGGCTGAAACGTAAACGCGAAACTTATGTCGGTCGGCTATGTGACTGGTGAGCTCCGGGTTGAGGGCGTGAATGCCTTCGATGATGAGCAGGGAGCCTTCGGTGAGGCACAGCTTACGGTTTTTGTATACCCGCAGCCCTGTTGTGAAGTCGTAGCTTGGGAGTGATATTTCCTCGCCGGCCAGGAGTTTGTTGAGGTCGCTGTTGAAATAGTCAAGGTCGAGAGCGTAGAGCGATTCGTAATCGTAGTCGCCTGATTCGTCGCGCGGGGTATCTTTTCGTTCCACGAAATAATCGTCGAGCGAGATGGCGAAGGGCTGATAGAAGTTGGTCATCAGTTGGATGCCCAACCTCTGGGCGAAGGTTGTTTTGCCCGAAGATGAAGGGCCCGAAATGAGGACTATGCGCAGGCCGTCGCTGTATCGCCTGGCGATTTCGTCGGCAATCCGAGCGATTTGTTTTTCCTGCATTGCTTCTGCCACGAGAATCATCTCGCGGCTACGTCCTTCGGATATGGCTTTATTGAGATCGCCCGTGTTTTCAAGGCCGAGAGCTCGCAGCAGTAGCAAGCTTTCCTTATATATCTCATACATTTTGTCCTGCCTGACGACGGGCTCGAGCTCGCTCGGGCAATCTCGCCTCGGGACGCGAAGGAGCAGTCCGTCGAAATAGGGAATGAGGTCGAAGGTTGTGATATATCCGGTGGAAGGCGTGAGGCATCCGTAGAAGAAGTTGATGTAATCGTCCAGCTCGTAGTATGACGTGTAGATCCGTCCGGCCGTTTCGGCCAGCCTCACCTTGTCGAACATTCCCCGGCTGCGAAACCGGCTGACGGCCTCCTCTGTGCGAACGGTGTGTAGCACGAAAGGCATGTCGGCAGCCACGATTTCCCGCATCCTTGTGCGTATGCGCTCGATGGCAGTTTTATCGACACCATCGTTGCCGGAAATAACGCAATAGTATCCCTTGGAAATCGGATGCTCAATGTATAAGATTGCTTCGGGAAGCACGTCGTGCACGGCCTTCGAGAGAATGTGGCAAAGCGAGCGGACGTAAACCCTCTGCCCGGCCGTAGCGCAGTAGTCAACAAATTCCACGTCCTTGGGGTGATAACAGCGGTAGGTTAAACTCTGGCCCTTGTTATTGACGATGCCGAGCAGCGGCCTGTTTGCCAGCGGCGATCCCACCGCCTCATAAATCTCCAGCAGAGAGGCTCCTGCTTCGACCTCAATGAAAGATGAAGTGTTTTTACAATAAATTGTGATTGATTCTTTCATGGTGATAAATTTTTAAGGTTCATCCGAGTTGTGCGGATGAACCTTCGTGATTATTGGCGAATCGCTACGATAGCGGTTCAGATATGCTCAAAAGCGCAAATTCTTCAGATACTCAGCCGAGCGCTTTACACAATCTTCCGGATTAGCAGGGCGATCGTGCTCGACTATGAAATGCTTCACACCGGCAACAGAGTTGAGCTTGAAGATGGAGGGGAAGTTGATGATGCCGTCGCCAACGCATGCAAAGCTGCGATCCGTAGTTCTGTCCATGTCCTTAACGTGGAAAACGGGATAGCGTCCGGGATACTTTTGGATGTATTCCTCGGCGGAGCTGTTGCCTTTAGCAATCCAGTAGAGATCGAGCTCGATGTTCACATATTCGGGATCGAGAGCCGGCAGCAGAACGTCGAATGGGAGCTGTCCCTCTGTTGATTTAAATTCGATATCGTGATTATGGTAGATGAGG
>JAITHO010000142.1 GCA_031279915.1 Tannerellaceae bacterium | reverse complement strand
GAAGCGTAGCCTTTGGCAATGGCAGAGAAATTAAGCATAACGCGCGGATCGTCCTTTACGATTCTCCTCCCATCAAGCCGTATCTTTTCATATCCCACAAAGCTCTTGATACTGTCAATCATTGCATCTGTAACGCTGCCGGACTTGCTGAATCCGAATCCCCAGAGATTTATCAGAGGAGCGATGGTTGCGTCGAAGGCTCCTCCGCTTTGAGCGGAAATTTCTTGGGCTTTGTTGAAAACTTCGACGAACCACTGGTCGGCCTCCACAGCTTCATTCTTGTTGACCTTGGAAATTATGGAATTGGGGTTGAACGGATTGAGCGAAAGATTGAAAGCCTCGAACTCGGCCTCGATCTCCACGGAAAGCGACTTGGCCGCCTCATATTTGATAGAATATAAGGTATGAAACACGGAGCCTACCTCCTCAAAATACATTTTGTCCCTCCTGCATCCCATGAGAGTAATGAGAGCGAGAAGGGCAATAATCAATCGTTGCATGCTATCAAGAGTTTTAATGGATAGCGGCCGGAGGCTCATCTCAGAATATCCTTCAAGTCCTTGCGCCGTTTGAGAGTTGTGTCGAACAGTGCGGGATCATCAGGATAGCCTACTGAAATAATGATGAGGGGCTCGATTGTGGGAGGAAGGCCGAAATGTTGCGTCACAAGCGGGACGTCGAAGTGGCAGATGATGCAGCTTCCAAGCTCCATCTCGGTTGCTGCAAGGCAGATATGTGCGGCAGCTATCCCTGCGTCGATGTCGAGATGGTCTTTACCGTCGGCGGGTCGCTTCCAGGACTGGCTGTGGTCGCCGCAAATAAGGATGAAGAGGGGAACGGGTTTAGCCCATTCGCGTGGGTAGGCTTCAAGGATTTTGCTCCGATCGCCATCGGATTGCGCCGCAATGAAGTACCACGGCTGGTTATTACATGCGGAAGGCGATAGCCGTCCGGCTTCGAGAAGATAGTTAATCTTTTCCTGTTCGACGGTCTGCGGATTGTAGCGTCGGATCGAGCAGCGTTTGCGGATAAGTTCAAGTAGGTTCATAATATATATATATGTATTACAGTTCACTTTCTATTTGATAATGGTTACGCTTGGGCGAATTTCTGGAAATAAGTTCGCCAAGGAAGCCAGCGAGGAAAAGCTGCGTACCGAGTATCATGGCCGTGAGAGATATGTAGAAGTATGGAGAGTTGGTAACGAGAGGCCTCAAATCGCCGGAGATGATTGAGATTAGCTTCATCGTCAACACATAAATAAGAGCGCCGAATCCTATCATAAACATCAAGCTCCCCCAGAGCCCAAATATGTGCATGGGCTTTTTGCCAAATCGTGAGGTAAACCAAAGGGTAATAAGATCGAGATATCCATTAACAAACCTATTGAGCCCAAACTTGGTCACGCCATATTTGCGAGCTTGATGCTGAACTATTTTCTCTCCGATTTTATTGAAGCCTGAGATTTTGGCCAAGTAAGGAATATAACGATGCATATCGTTGTAGACTTCAATATTTTTCACAACAATATTCTTATAGGCTTTCAGTCCGCAATTGAAATCATGCAGACAAATCCCGGAAAACTTGCGAGCGGTGGCGTTAAACAGTTTGGTTGGGATAGTTTTCGAAAAAGGGTCGTAGCGCTTTTTCTTCCATCCGGAAACCAGGTCGTATCCTTCTTCGGCTATCATCCGGTATAGTTCAGGGATTTCGTCGGGACTATCTTGCAAGTCAGCGTCCATTGTTATGACGACGTTGCCTTTGGCGCGTTGGAATCCGCAATGCAGGGCGGGAGATTTGCCATAGTTGCGGCGGAATTTTATTGCACGGACATCGAGGCCTTGGCCTTGAATCTTTTCGATAACTTCCCACGAATTGTCGACGCTGCCATCGTCAACGAATATGATTTCGTAAGAAAAATGATTGTCATTCATAACTCTGACAATCCATTCGTAAAGTTCGGGCAATGATTCCGCCTCGTTGTACAATGGAATAACTATTGAAATGTCCATAATATTGAGTTATTTGTAGAGATCCATATAATCATTGGAGAGAGTTTTTCGGCAAAGTATGGCGGCAATCGGGACGGAGAATATGATTCCGTAGATTACGTTCGTTGCAATTCCCTGGAAAGTTAGGTGTATGGGGGTGAGAGCTGCAAGCTGGGCCGAGAGTTCCTCTTTCATCTGTCCGCCAATCATCATCGAGTCGGCAAGTTTTAATGCCTCATCAATTAGGGCGCTCATATATTCGGGAGTTGCGATATATTGATAAAAAATGTATTGAGGGAGAGATTCGATTAAGGCTGCAAAGAAAAACAGGAGGACGCCAAACCGCCATGCATGCCCAAAACGGATTTTTCCGCCAACTATTACCTTATATACCTTTGTGAAAAAATATGCAAAAACCACCGTGAGAGGAGCGAGAATAATGCTGACGGAACTGAATGTCGGGAAAAAAGTTCCGATAATGAAAAACATATATTTAATGACTTGGAAAGCGCCCAGCAACAGACCATAAAACATGGCGCTTTTTAGCAGCGAATTTCTCTTTTCTTCCATACAAGTTTAAGCAAAAAAGTGGGTAAGCTTACTACATCGCGCCGCTACAACCTGCGTACCCTTGCTGCGATCAAGCCCTGGGGGAATTCCGAGGGAGCTAGCCGTGTAGGACTTACCCGGCGCAAATATAAGAAAAAAATGAAACTTGCTAATTCAGATTTTGTTTTCCTGGCTATATCTCCAGCTTTGTATGATACGTGACCTTAAGATGCATCGTAATTCCGGAGCTTTCAATTTGCCTCATCTTAGCTTATTTCCCATTTCCCACAACACAATTCCTGCGGCAACGGCAACGTTCAGCGAGTGTTTTGTGCCGAATTGTGGGATTTCGATGCAGTAGTCGCAGAGGTCTACAATCGCTTGCGCTATTCCTTTTACTTCGTGCCCAAAGACTACAGCATATTTCTCGCCTGCTTGGGGCGTCCATTCGTTGAGCATGATGCTTGGATCGGCCTGTTCAACGGCGCAGATGGTGTATTTCTTGTTTTTCAGTTCGTTGATGGCTGTTGCGGCGTCGGCAAAATATCGCCAGCTAACGGAGTCTTCGGCTCCGAGAGCGGTTTTGTGAATCTCGGCATTGGGGGGGCAGGCTGTTATGCCGCAGAGGTAGATTTCTTCGATCCGAAGAGCGTCGCAGCTGCGGAATATAGATCCTACGTTGTACAAACTCCTTATATTATCAAGGACTACCGCTATGGGGAGTTTGCTTTCGGCCTTGTATTCGGCGATGCTTAGGCGATTAAGCTCTGTTACTTTTAATTTTCTCATGGAATAAAGTTAGGGTCTGGTGGAGATAATTGTGGAGAAGAATGGTCGGGCGATCAAGGAGACAATTATCGTACTTAGAGATTCTTTTTCCTCAGCAGAAAGTCTTTTCCAAGATATTTCTCGCGAACAATTTCGTTGTCGGCAAGTTCTTCGGCTGTGCCTTGGAAAAGGACTTTGCCTTCAAAGAGGAGGTAGGCGCGATCGGTGATGCTGAGGGTTTCGTGAACGTTGTGGTCGGTGATCAGTATGCCAATGTTTTTATGTTTTAGGCGAGCAACGATGTGCTGTATGTCTTGCACGGCAATGGGGTCGACGCCGGCAAAGGGGTCGTCGAGCATAATGAATTTGGGATGGATGCCCAGGCAGCGGGCGATTTCGGCTCGCCTTCGTTCGCCGCCAGAGAGCCTGTCGCCCAGGTTGCGTCGCACCTTGGCGAGTCCGAATTCGGCGATGAGGCTTTCGAGCTGTTCTTTCTGCTCGGCATCGGTTTTGCCGGTCATTTGCAGGACGGCGCGGAGGTTATCGTCGACGGTCATTTTGCGGAATATCGAGGCTTCTTGGGCCAGATAGCCGATGCCGCTACGTGCGCGTTTGTAAACGGGGAAGGATGTTATATCGGTATCGTTCAGGAATATTCGCCCTTCGTTGGGAGCGACCAGGCCCACGGCCATATAGAAAGTAGTGGTTTTGCCGGCTCCGTTTGGCCCTAGCAGGCCCACGATTTCGCCTTGCTTTACTTCGATGGAAACGTGATTGACCACCGTGCGCATTTTGTATTTCTTCACCAAGTTATCGGTGCGTAACACCATTTTCTGTTCGTCTGTCATAATGATAAGATTTCTGCAAAGAAACGAAAAAAATGTTCGTCGCAACTCCTTTTTTTCGTCTGCCTATTGCACATATAAAATGTATAGCTTACTTTTGCATCCGATTCTTCCTTAGCTCAGTCGGTTAGAGCATCTGACTGTTAATCAGAGGGTCCTTGGTTCAAGTCCAAGAGGGAGAGCCTGGAGTTTTTTTATGGTCCGCTACATAACAGAAGTTTGTAGCGGACTTTTTTTATTGTGTATGCCAACACAGCAAATAAAAAGCCGCCTAAGCAAAATGTTCAGGCGGCTCTCTTTTCACAAGCTATGAATCACAGCATCACAGTCACGGAATATACCGAAACTTAAAACTGTGTGCCCCATCCGATGTTGAGACAATAATCCCATCATCCGCAGTCTGCGTCCACGTGGTGGGAATGATAATCGTGTAAGTAATGCCCCTACCGAGTTCGTCAACTATGCTGTAATTATCGAAATGCATAAAACATACCATAAGTCCATTTAAAATAGGGTATAGCTCTATGTATGTCATAGCAAGTGTATATCCGGTAAAAGGTGATATAACCACTGAAAATCTGCCAGATTTTTCAAAAAGATGAGGATCAATATCCTTGACACTGTATGCATATTCCTTATTGTTTGTCACATCATAAATAAGGATATAGCCCAGGCGGTGATAGGCCGATAAATACACGTTTATGCTCTCGCCGGTGACAAAATCCATCCCATACGCCGCCCCGCACCACTTCTTATTTTCCTCCAACGGAAAATTCACATTCGGATTCTCAATCGGCCTGTCGAGAAAAGCAACGACACTTCCTGAATAATCTTCCAAAATAAGCATTTCACCATTTTTCAAATTGATAAGCAACTCCCCGCGACGGTTGACGAAAAAATACTGAACTTCATCGAATCTTATCGATACATTGAGTTCCAAAGACTGGTCGCCGTATGAAAAATGCAAATAAGAAGGACGGTACTCCGCCCGCGTAACCGGCGCTGCTGCAGCTCTTGTCTGAACAAAGCTCGCGACAGATTCTCGCGCATTGATCACCAGCGGCCCACCAGACGAAAAGAACTTTTGCGTCTGCTGTCCAGCACGGGCAATATAAACCCCGGGCAACAGATTCATCGAAAAAGCGCCCCGATTATCAAATACCAGACGATTCCCTCTGATATCAAAGATAGAAACCGGCAGATCGCTCGTCAGCCTCGTCGTGCTCCCATCAGTACGGATTGTCAAAGAAGAGGACGAAATAGGTTCGACGGCGGTTCCCGTTCCGCGCGCACGGCGTTCGAAGGTGAAGGGCCCAAGGGTTTTGCAGGGAAATTCTCGGCCGCTCTGAAAAACAATCTTCAAGCCTTCGATTTCTTGAGCGGCATTCAGCAGTGGATCAATGCGCGCGACGCTGTCTTCCATGTTGAAGGATGCCACTTCGAGGGTATCGGCGCCTTGCGGGCTATATGCAACAAGGTGCCAGGGATCTTCTTGCGAAAGCAAGGGGACAATTGATAAAAGCATGACTGCTAAAACTGAAAGTAATTTTGTCTTCATAAAAAATAAGTTTTTAAAAGAGTTATACAATGAAAAAAATTTATGTGTTGAGTTGTGTTTGTCGGTTCTTTTTTTCCAGGCTTGGTAGAGACGCGAAATGTGTCAAAAGGTAATTCCGCCTGCCCAAATAGGTCATTCCCGCGAAGGCGGGAATCTCCGATCGACTGCTGGGACGATTGTAGTTGTATCATATAAAAACACATACAAT
>JAITHO010000097.1 GCA_031279915.1 Tannerellaceae bacterium | reverse complement strand
TGTTGGCGTTGAAGTAGGGATTCCAGGCACGCTGAACCTCTTCCTCACGGATCTAACAAAAGGCATGAGCATGGATCCCACAATCGCCGGATTCGTGGCCGGAACCTACTGGTTCTTGATGCTCATAGGGCGATTGATCGGCTCGGCCATTGGGGGTAAAGTATCCAGCAAGATATTGCTGGCAGCAGGCTCTGGCATTGGACTAGCGCTCGTTTTGGCGGCAATACTTTCTCCGACAAATACGATGGTAACTATGCCCGTGCTGAAAACCGGCGCAACCGGCGGACTTTCCTTCGGAGCGGAATTAGTACCCATCAGCGCAATGTTCCTCGTTCTCGTAGGCTTATGTACTTCTATAATGTGGGGCGGAATATTCAACCTCGCCGTTGAAGGACTTGGCAAATACCTGGCTGCTGCAACCGGCATCTTCATGGTATTAGTTTGCGGCGGAGGATTACTGCCCTTGTTGCAGAATTGGGTGGCCGATATCTCCACCTTCATGACCAGCTATTGGGTTGTATTCGCAGGCCTTGCATACCTGCTTTTCTATGCTCTTGTAGGCAGCAAGAATGTCAATAAAGATATACAGGTTTAACTATGATTGACCTGATACAACAAGGCTTTGCCGCCCACTTTGGCGGCATTGCCTCTTTTTATGCATCGCCCGGGCGCATCAATCTCATAGGCGAACATACGGATTACAACGGAGGCTTCGTTTTCCCCGGAGCTATCGACAAAGGGATAGTTGCAGCTATCAGCCTCAACGGAACCAATCGCGTATGCGCCGTAGCCATCAACATGCAAAATGAATACGTCGAGTTTGGACTCGAAGAGGCCGACGAACCACAGCCGCATTGGGCCAAGTATATCTTCGGAGTATGCCGAGAAATAATCAAGCGCGGCGGCAAAATCGGAGGCTTCGATACGGTATTTGCAGGCGATGTACCCGACGGAGCAGGCATGTCGTCCTCAGCCGCACTCGAAAGCACTTTCGCTTATGCGCTCAACGACCTCTTTAGCCTCGGCATCGACAAATTCGAGCTGGCCAAGATAGGGCAGGCAACGGAGCACAACTACGTGGGAGTGAAGTGCGGAATTATGGATCAGTTCGCCTCCCTGTTCGGCAAAGCAGGCAACCTGATGCTACTCGACTGCCGCTCGCTGGAGCACAAATACTATCCCTTCAACCCGCAAGGATACAAGCTCGTGCTGCTCGACACCCGCGTGAAACACAAGCTCGTCGATAATCCCTACAACAAGAGACGCGAATCCTGCGAGCGCGTTGCCGCAACAATACGCCTGAAGCATCCCGAAGTGGAATTCCTTCGCGACGCATCGCTTGATATGCTCGAAGAAGTCAAAAGCGAGATTTCGTCCGAGGACTACATGCGCGCCAAGTACGTGATTGAAGAAGTAGAGCGGGTGATGACTGTATGCGCAGCCCTGGAGCGCGGCGATTACGAAACCGTCGGCCAGTGCATGTACGGCACCCACGAGGGCATGAGCAAGCTCTACGAAGTGAGCTGCCCTGAGCTTGATTTCCTGAACGATCTGGCACGGAAATACAACGTGACCGGCTCGCGCGTGATGGGCGGAGGCTTCGGAGGCTGCACCATCAACCTGGTGAAAGACGAACTATACGACAACTTCATTGCCGGCGCCAAAGCAGAATACAAGGCCCAATTCGGCAAAGAAGACTGCAAAGTCTACGACGTAGTGATAAGCGACGGAGCGCGGCGACTTGACTAAAAGCCCTTCCTCCAAGCAAAGCTGTTCTTTTTAATTTATAGTTTTCACTTTCAGATAGCCGGACGATTGCCATAAAGCTTTCGTCCGGTTTTTTTATCCGGATTTGTCATTAGGATCACCACCTATCTTCCACAAGAACGTTAAGGCGTCCGGACAGAAATTCTGGAGCCTTCACAACGATGTGGCCCCCAAATACTCTCGCTGATTTACAAAACCATGAATTATCGATCATGAAAAAGATATATTCATGGAATCAATAGAAAATAGCTCTCGCTGCGCCGATTTGTAATCAGCGTGACATGATATAACGGTACTGAGAGTTTTGCAAAAGAGTTATCAGATTCTCTTAGGAGTATGCCCATCGGAACAATTTTGCCATCTGACAGAGCCGCCGCAGGAAATTTTCGGAGCCTCTGTCAAATGATTTTTTCGCCAGCAGAAAAAAATGGAGGCTCTGTCAAATAACTTTTTAACCCGCGAAAAAAATTGGAGGCTCTGTCAAATGACTTTTTAACCAGCAGAAAAAAATGGAGGCTCTGTCAGATGATTTTTTAACCATTCAGAAAAAATGGAGGCTCTGTCAAATGATTTTTTAACCATTCAGAAAAAATGGAGGCTCTGTCAAATGATTTTTTTGCAGATTACTCGGCATGCGACGATGTTTAATGGATTTTATCTGCCACAAATACAGAATAGATAAAATCTGATTTTTATAGCTCCCGTGCAAAGCTCTCGGAATTTATAACGCACCGATTACAAATCGGCGCAAGCAGGATAACGGCATCGTGCCCAGCTCTCCTGCTTTTTTTATTCTGAAGTTCGGCGCTTATCGTTCTTTACGGGCTGCGTCAAGCCGGAGAAAGATAAAAAGGAGTATTGTGAAGGCCCAAAGGGAGGAGCCACCATAGCTGAAAAAAGGTAGAGGGATGCCTATCACGGGAGTGAGCCCAACGACCATGCCGATGTTGACAAGAAAATGGACAAAGAAGAGTGAGGCGGTGCAATGTCCATATATTCGGGCAAAGGCGTTTTTTTGTTTTTCGGCAAGGATGTATATGCGGATTATGAGAATGGTGAAGGCGATTACGACGAGAGCGGCGCCAGCGAAGCCTTCTTCTTCGCCAACGGTGCAGAAGATAAAGTCGGTGGCTTGCTCCGGAACGTATTTCAGCTTGGTTTGAGTGCCGTTGAGGAATCCTTTGCCGAGAAAGCCGCCGGAGCCTATGGCGATTTTTGACTGATTGACGTTGTAACCTACGCCGCGGGGATCGTCTTCAAGGCCGAGAACTACTTTTATGCGAGTTTGGTGGTGAGGCTCCAAAACCTTGTCGAATACATAGTCGACGGAATATAGGAATCCGGCAGATAATAGCATGAATAACAGGACGAGCAGATATTGCGTTACCCAATTCTTTAGGGATAGATATACGAGATAGCCGGCGGTGAGGAGCATCAGCCCCCATGCTATCCACACAAAGTTAAATTGAACAAAGAATGATACGGCGATGCCCAGGATATATGCTCCGGCTGTTACTCCGGCGCTGATTTTTAGCTGGATGGCGTTGGGCTTAACGCTATACGCAATGGCAAGGGTCATGATTTGTACGATGGCGAGCACGAGCATTTCGCCTATGGGGGTGAAGCCGAATATTACGTCGGAATATTTCAGGCTGAGCACAAAAAATGTCATGGCGCTGATGCCTCCGAGAAGCACGTATCCGCTCATTCCTTCGCGATATAGCATGAAGAAAAAGGCGAGGAACATGAGTGCGGAGCCTGCTTCTCTCTGCATTATGATGCAGATGATTGGGGTGGCGATTATGGCCAGAACGATGAGGTAGCTCTTAAGGTACTTTAGTCTGAAGCCATAAGCGCTCATGTATTTGGCAAGCGCAAGGGCTACGGCAAACTTTGCAAATTCGGCCGGCTGCACGCGCATTGTCCCGATGAAGAGCCATGAGCGCGATCCTTTGATATCGGGAGCAACGAATATGGTGATGATGAGTAGGAGAATGATGGCGGCATAGATAAAGTAGGCAAATACGCTAAAAAAGTTGGCGTCGAGCATCAGTATGACAAAGATTAGAACGAATGAGAGTCCTATCCAGATGAGTTGTGCTCCCGGCCGACCTGAGGGGTTGAACCATCCAACGCTGTCGAACTCAAAGCTTGCGCCGCAGATGCTGAACCATCCGGCTGTCACGAGAAGGAGGTACAGCAGTATGCTTATCCAGTCGAGATTGTTCCAAACGCTTGTTTTCTTAGATAACATTGCGAGGCAGGATTACGAGATTGGTATAGTATTGCTCGTGATATTTGTGTTCGGGGGCGATTTCTCCTTTGAAATATTTTTCAAGCATAAGGCGGGCGATCGGTACAGCTACGGTTGCGCCGAAGCCTCCATGTTCAACGACGACGGCAATGGCAACCTGGGTATCTTTTTCAGGGGCGAAGCCTATGAAGATGGAGTTGTCTTTGCCGAAAGGGGTTTGTGCAGTTCCGGTTTTGCCGCATACGTCAACGTAGGGCAGAGCAACGCCGCGGCATGTTCCTCCGGTGACGGCGCCGCGCATTCCTTGTGACACTATATCGTAGTAATCGCGATTTATGGATGTGTAGTTCCTTGCTACGTACGCCGAATCGGGGGCTTCGCCTTCTATGCTTTGCACTATGTGGGGGGTATAAAAGAAGCCTCGGTTGGCTATGGTTGCGGCGAGATTGCAGAGCTGCACGGGGGTTGTCAGCACTTCGCCCTGCCCGATGGCTAAGGAGATGACGCTGCTTGAGGCCCATCGTCCTTTATGCATGCGATCGTACATGCGGCTGTTGGGAATCTGTCCGGACTTCTCGTTCGGAAGGTCAAGTCCGAGCTTGCGTCCGAATCCCATATCGCGCATGAGGTCGCGCCAGCGGTCGAGGCGTTCCTGAACCGTAGGGTAGCGGCGTCGATTATCGAGCATCTCCCTCAGTCCCCAGCAGAAGAAGGAATTGCAAGAAGTGGCTAAGGCGGGGATGATGCTGAGCGGCGAAGCATGTCCGTGGCATTTGGGTTTGCCTCCTCCGGGCGGATAGCCTCCGGCGCAGGAGTAGTGAGTTTCGGTTGTGATAACGCCTTCGCTGAGAAGCGTCAGTCCCATAGCCGCCTTGAAGGTGGAGCCGGGAGGGTAAGTTCCCATAACGGAGCGATCGAAGAGCGGCTTTAGAGGATCGGCTTCGAGCATGGCATGATTGCGTCCGCGCTGCCGTCCGACGAGTATGCTGGGGTCGTATGTGGGAGCCGAAACGAGGCAGAGGATCTCTCCTGTTGCAGGTTCGATCATTACGATGCTGCCCACCTTGTTGCTCATGAGCTGTTCGCCGAATGACTGGAGCTCTATGTCGAGGGCCAGAGTAAGGTTCTTGCCCGACACTGGCGCAAGGTCGTACTTGCCGTTCTCGTATTTGCCCTGGATCCGCCCGCGGGCATCGCGCAAGAGAATCTCTACGCCTTTTTGCCCTCGCAATACAGACTCGTATGAGTGTTCAACGCCTGAGCGTCCGGAGTCATCGCCTTGCACGTAATAGCTGTCGTCGGCAATATCTTGCTTGTTTACCTGCCCTATATTTCCGAGCACGAGGGCGGCGTTGGGATATTCGTACTCGCGGATTGTGCGATTCTGTATATAAAATCCGGGAAACTTGTATAGCTTTTCCTGCAGTATACCGTAGTCTTGGGCGGAGAGTTGGTTCATGAAACGTTGCGGAACGTAGGCGGAGTATCCCGGATTAAGGCGTCGGTCTTTGATTTCAGCTATTCGCTGATCGAATTGCTGTCGGGCGATACCAACTGTACGGCAAAAGTCGAGAGTGTCGAAAGCTTGTATCTCGCTCATGATGAGCATAACGTCGTAGGCCGGCTGATTGTATACGAGGAGTTTGTCGTTGCGGTCGTATATCATTCCGCGGGATGGATAGAGGGTTTTCTTCAGGAAGGCATTGCTGTCGGCCCATGCCTTGTATTCGTGATCAATAACTTGGAGGAAGAACAGCCGTGCGATGAAGACAAACGCGATGGCTATCACGGCGCCCATGAGCACATAGCGGCGGCGCTCCAGTGCGTATTTAATATTGGTCGTCACTTCGTTTGGAATCTTTGTGGAATACTTCGATTAGATAAATGAGGAGGCTTGTGGTCAATACTCCTGACAGAGCCCGGATGGCAAGAAAAGGAAAGTCGAACAGCGTGAGAGATTCGATAAGGAATAATGAAAAATGATGCAGCATCACAAATACCAGTACGAAGCGCGCAAAGCCTCCGCTCCCCAAGCTGCGAAACGAAGGCGCCATATTGTCCGGCAAATCTTCTCTGATAAACAAACGAATGATTTGAGGACGCATGAAGCCTGCCAGCGTACAGGCCGCCGCATGCATGCCCGAAGTGTTCGACAATATGTCGATCGTTATGCCGGCCAGGAACGATAAAAACGTCAGCCGAATCGGCGTATATCCCAGCGGAAGCTTAATTATAAAGTATATGTAAAGAAGCGGAGTTACCAGCCTAAGGAAATGGATATTGTTCAGAACCAAAACCTGAAGCAATATCAAGGCCGTGAAATATAATATACTACGGATTGTGTTAATCATTAGCGCCGAATTCCTGCTCGAGCTGCTTTTGCTCGTTCTTGTGATAATTCTTGATCACCATTACCGTGTTGAGGCGAGTGAAATCCGTGGATAGCTTCACGGTGAGCGAATAGTAGTTATCGTCGCGCTGCTTCTCGAAGGCAGAAACCGTACCCATCATGATCCCCTCAGGAAATATGGCCGAAAATGCGCTCGTCACTATTGTATCGCCAACCTGAAACTCTACGTGACGCGGCAACTCCTCAAGCTTGGCATACTGCACACTGCGACCGTCCCAACTCATCGAACCGAAATAACCGCTGCCCAATACCTTGCAACTCAGCCGAAACTTAGGATTCAAAATCGGAATCACAAGCGCGTAATGATCCGAAACTGTCGATACAATGCCAACCACGCCGCGCTCCGAAACCACGCCCATATCGGGAGCAATACCATCGGCACGGCCTTTGTCGATCGTTATATAGTTGGCCAGATAAGATACGCTATTGTTCACAACCTTAGCCACATCCGTGGTGTATGGAAATCGAATAGCGCTGTCGCCCGCGTAGGCCTGGAACCGCATAGTGTCGGTAGACATCGTCTCAATACGCCGCTGCAAACGCAAAATCTCGATCTCAAGCTGCCCGTTGCGCTCAATCAGTTCCTTGTTTTTATCCCGCAAACTAAGGTAAGAGGTGACAGAACCGCCGGCCGCAACCACGTTGGCCGCCACAACATTAGCTGTGCTCAGAAGAATACTCTGCTGATAAGCGTTGTTTCTGTAAACCAAAGCGAACGAAATAATTTCGAGCAATAGGAACAAAAACCAATGCCTTCTGTTGATCAGGAAGTCGAGCAGCTTACGCATGGCAATAATACTTAGTCGGAGATATAAAACATGCAGCGCGGAAGGTTGCTCGCATCACTGCCATTATGTCACTCAGCCGTTTCCCGCTTTCAGAGCATATTGGGGTTGAGAGGAGGTCGCTCTGCCTGTAAACCGAGCTTCCCGCTCCTGCGAAAAAGGCTCTCGAATCTGAACAAATACAACTATTTACTATGTCTTCGCATATATCCGTATATACCCCAAAATTTACATGCGCATAGAAGTTCTCGCGGATGCGCATAGAAGTTTTCGCGGATGCGCATAGAAGTTTTCGCGGATGCGCATAGAAATTTCTCTGCATGCGGTTAGAAACTTCTCCTCGCTTAGCTATACTTTTTGATACTGACAAATATGCAGTGGTGGGGAGAATATCGCAGCCAGCGAAACCTCCTCCGGCATGTTTCTGTGCCGGCCTGGTTTTTACATAATAATTAGTTTGGGCAATCATTTTCCGAAGTTCTCCGTCCTTCCTGCGCCCGGCTCTTATCTCATTAGAAAGTTAAAGCGATCTATGTTTTTCAGCGCCACGCCCGTGCCCTTTGCCACTGCATGAAGCGGATCCTCGGCAACGTGAAACTGTATGTTTATCTTCTCCGTCAGGCGCTTATCAAGGCCCCGCATCAAGGCCCCGCCGCCGGCAAGGTAAATCCCATTGCGAACAATATCGGCATAGAGCTCAGGCGGAGTTTGCTCCAAAGCGCTGAGGATGGCCGCCTCCATCTTCGAAAGCGATTTCTCCAAACAGTGAGCAATTTCTTGATACGAAACCGATACCTCCATGGGCAAGGCCGTCATCTGATTCGGCCCGTGAACTATATAATCTTCTGGAGGATTATCCAGAAAGGTGAGGGCCGAGCCAACGTTAATTTTGATCTGCTCCGCGGTGCGCTCGCCAACTTTAACGTTGTGCTGCCGACGCATATATTCCATAATGTCAGCCGTTAAATCATCGCCTGCAATACGTATCGACTTGTTCGAAACAATGCCTCCAAGCGATATGACGGCGATTTCGGTAGTGCCGCCGCCTATGTCGACAACCATGTTGCCCTCGGGAGCCTCCACGTCGATGCCTATTCCGATTGCAGCCGCCATAGGCTCGTAAATCATGTAAACATCGCGCCCGCCGGCATGTTCAGCCGAGTCGCGAACGGCCCGCAGCTCCACCTCAGTGCTCCCCGAAGGAATGCAAACCACTATCCTAAGCGAGGGAGAAAACCAGCGGTTCTTTGAACCAATCATCTTGATCATGCCGCGAATCATCTGCTCGGCGGCGAAAAAATCGGCAATCACACCGTCGCGCAACGGGCGAATCGTGCGTATGTTTTCATGCGTTTTGCCGTGCATCTGTCTGGCTTTCTCGCCAACGGCCAGCACCCTATCGGTACGGCGATCAAGAGCAACAACCGAAGGTTCGTCAACAACAATCTTGCCGTTGCATATAATAATGGTATTGGCCGTGCCAAGATCCATGGCAATTTCTTGCGTTAGTGAAAATAATCCCATTGTTCAGTGTCTATTTAAAATTTTTAATGTTTGAAATGACGTATCCCCGTCTTTACCATCGCTATCCCATGAGCGTTGCAATAATCAACCGACAAGCTGTCGTTCACCGAACCGCCCGGCTGTATCACTGCTCGAATGCCTGCCTGGCTCGCAATCTCTACGCAGTCGGCAAAAGGAAAGAAGGCATCCGAAGCCATAACCGCCTCCTGAAGATCAAAGCCAAAGCGCAAGGCCTTCTCTATCGCCTGCTTCAGAGCGTCAACGCGCGACGTTTGCCCAACTCCGCTTGCGCACATTTGCTTATCTCGAGTCAATACGATAGCATTAGATTTGCAGTGCTTAACAACCAGCTTCGCAAATGCAAGATCTTCGGCTTCAGAAGCGGTTGGCACGCGCTCCGTCATCGCTTGCATATCATCTGCAGATGCCTGCAAAACATCTCGATCCTGAAGCAACACTCCGTTCAGCAGCGATCGGTATTGCACCTTCGGCAGCTTGCAAGGCTTGCGGATAAGGATGATACGATTCTTGCGATGCATTAGCAGTTCGAGCGCGTCGGTATCATAATCAGAAGCTATAATTACTTCGAAAAATATCTTATCAATCTCAGCTGCAGCTTCACGGTTGACCGGCGCATTGGTAACAAGAATGCCGCCGTAAGCCGATACCGGATCGCATGCCAACGCCGCGCGCCAAGCATCCGCAATGCCAGGTCGCGAAGCAATTCCGCAAGGATTGTTGTGTTTCAACACCGCGAAGGTCGTTTCCTGAAACTCGTCGATGAGCGACACCGCTGCATCAATGTCCAAAAGATTATTATACGAAAGTTCTTTGCCGTGAATCTTGTCAAACATATCCTCGAAACGTCCGAAAAAACGTCCGCGCTGGTGAGGATTCTCGCCGTATCGCAATTGCATAGGGCTGTCGCCAGCTGCGCGGAATACAGAGTCCTCGCCGTCGTCGAACCAGCGAAACGCAACAGCGTCATATCCCGAAGTCACAGCAAAAGCTTCACGCGCAAACCAGCGGCGCTCTTCAACCGTTGTTTCCGCCCCCTTCTCCTTTAAGATATGCAATAATGGAGAGTACATGCTTTGCGATGCAACAACAAGCACATCGCGGAAGTTCTTGGCTGCCGCTCTGATGAGCGATACTCCGCCTATGTCTATCTTCTCGATGATCTCATCATGCGAGGCTCCGCTTGCAATTGTATCGGCCAGCGGATAAAGATCAACGATTACGAGGTCAATCCGGTCGATACCATAGCGCGAGAGTTGGAACTCATCGTCGTCTGATTCGCTCCGAGCAAGTATGCCGCCAAATATCTCGGGATGCAAAGTCTTCACACGTCCGCCAAGTATGGCAGGAAAGTTGGTATATCTTTCAACCGATTCGCATGGGATTTCTAAAGATTCAATAAACTCCCTTGTCCCTCCGGTTGAAAGCAGGCATACGCCAGCGGAATGAAGTTGTTGTAGGATTTCGTGCAATCCTTCCTTATGGTATACTGTGATTAAAGCTTTCTTAATTTGCCGCAGCGCTGTCATGATTGTATGATTTAGCTGATTGTTTTTCAGCACAAAAATAGATAAAGATTTGAGATTTCCCAGCCTAGCTCCTTTTTTGTACCGCTCCTTGCTGTGTGTGATGATTCTAAATGGCAACTATGATGCTGCCGGAACTGCAATCTAAGGCACAGCTTCATCTCCTTCCAAAAGAAATGGGAGACTCTCCCGTCAAAAAGAGAATCCCCCACTAACCAAAACACTAACAGTATTATTTAGACTAACTAAAACAGATATTACTTAAGGGGTTCCCAAATCAAATACAACTCTGAATCCGTTCTCCACAAACATCACATCAGGGCCGGCGTAATAACGATAGGCCGAGCGCATTGTTTTGCTCGATGTTCGGTAAGAGCCGCCGCGAGCGCTGCGGTAGTTCGTCTTGGGATTTTGGTAG
>JAITHO010000047.1 GCA_031279915.1 Tannerellaceae bacterium | reverse complement strand
TTCGATTACAAATCAGTGCAGGCAAAAGTTGAATTTCTCAAAAGTTACGATCGACAGAGGCGGCTGAGCCGATAACTGCATTGCGCAAAGCTCTCGTTCGTTTGGGGATTATAAGTGGGACCAAACAAAAAAGAAGTCATTCCCGCGTTCGAGAGAATGACTTCGGCTGCCTTATCTGTATGCTATTAGGCGGTCAGGGATCGATGTGGTATTGCTTAGTCGCCAGGGTTTCTCCATCCCATTCTATCCACGAAAATAGTCGCATCCAGTCGCCGGCAATCAGCAAGCGGGAGCCTTGGCTCAGTTGGTGGTCGAGAAGCAGATGAAGATGGCCGAAGATGAAGTAGTCGATATCGGGATGAGCTTTAAGGTAATTCTCGGCAAAGGCGGTCAGATAGCGAACGGCTGGCCTTTCTTCTACCGACATATACTCGTGCCGCAAGCCGCCCTTGCGACTGTCGTGCGACCAGCCCAGAGCAAAGCCAAAAGTCCAGCGAGGATGTATGCCGGCATATAGCCACTGACATACGCGATTACGGAAGATGGCCCGCAGCAAACGGAACATACGGCTGCGATAATCGGGCTCGTCGCCATGCCCAAGCAGGAAGCGTTTGCCTAGCAAATCTACCGTAATCATGTCGCGATGGATAATGGCATTGATCTCCTTTGGCAGGTAATCGAACATCCATATATCGTGGTTACCAATCAGTATATGAATCTCAATGCCGGCGTCCGAAAGCTCCGCCAGCTTGCCCAGGAAGCGGATGTGTCCCTTAGGAACAACATACTTATACTCATACCAGTAATCGAACATATCCCCCAAGAAATACAGAGCGGCCGCGCTCTCGCGGATCTCGCTCAGCCAGCCAACCAGGAGCTTTTCAACTCTTGCCGGATCCTGGTGAAAGCGAGCTCCGAGATGAGCGTCGGCCGCAAAGTATATCTTTCGTTGCTTGGTCATTCGCTATGGAAGTAATCAGAGGAGGCCCAGCTCAAGTTTGGCTTCGTCAGACATCATGTCTTTATCCCATGCAGGCTCGAAAACGAGGTTCACTTTCACGCTACGAACTCCCTGCACGCCCAGCATTTTTATCTGAACGTCTTCAACTATATAGTCGGCCATAGGGCAGCTGGGGGCGGTGAAGGTCATGTCGATAGTGACAAGCTTCTTGCTGTCGATATCGATGCGGTAAATCAGTCCAAGGTCATAGATGTTAACCGGAATTTCCGGATCATAAACCGTTCGCAGCGCTTCGACTATATCCTCCTCAAGCTGCATAAATTCATTCTCAGCGCTCATGAGCTGTGATTATTTAAGGCCACGGTTCTTCAGCAGCGGATCAGTTCCGGGCTCTTTGCCGCGGAAGTTCTTGTACATATCCATGGCATCGTCAATGCCTCCGGGGGTTAAGACGTACTTCCTGAACTTGGCAGCCACCTCGCGATTGAAGATGTCGCCCGTCTCTTTAAAGGCTTCGAAGCCATCGGCATCAAGCACTTCCGACCATATATAGCTATAATATCCGGCCGTATATCCTCCGCCCATAGTGTGGTTGAAATAGGTGGAGCGATAGCGGGGAGGAATCTGCGAGGGCAGATTGCGCTTGCCCAGAGTGGAGGATTCGAATGCCAGAACATCCAGGTTGTTCTTCTCTTTATTATCGGGAATCTCATTGAGGATGTGATAATCCATATCCAGGTAGGATGCTGCCAGATACTCCGTCGTGGCAAAGCCTTGCCCATACTTGGCCGACTTGTCGAGCTTCTCCACAAGCTCTGCAGGCATCACCTCGCCTGTTTGATAGTGCTTAGCGTACACTTTCAGAACCTCAGGCTGCAGCACCCAGTGCTCCATAATCTGCGAAGGCAATTCAACAAAGTCGCGAGGGACATCAGACACGCCTTCGTAGTGCACGTCGCCAAACAAGCCGTGAAGCGCATGACCGAACTCGTGGAAGAGCGTCTCGGCCTCGTCCAGACTCAGCAAGGCCGGCTCTCCAGCCGACGGAGGAGTGAAGTTGCATACGATAGTGACCACCGGAGCCACTCGCTTGCCGTCCTTATATGTTTGACTGCGATAGCCGCCGCACCATGCGCCGCCGCGCTTGCTCTCTCTGGGGAAGAAGTCCATGTACAAGACGCCCAAGTGCGTGCCGTCTTCGTCCTTGCAATCAAAGGCCTGAGCCTCCGGATGAGGAATGGGAATGTCATTGAGCTGCGTAAAAGTTATGCCGTACAAGCGATTCGCCACATAAAAAGCGCCGTCGCGAACGTTCTCCAGCTTCATATACGGGCGAACGAGGCTCTCGTCCATATCAAATCGAGCCTTGCGAGCCTTCTCGGCATAGTAACGCCAATCCCAGCCTTCGGCCTTAAAGCTTCCGCCGGCCTTCTTGATCTCGGCATCAATGTCGGCAAGCTCCTGAGCGGTAACTCTCAGAGCCGGTTCCCATAGCTTATCCAGCAGAGCATAAACGTTATTAGCATTCTTCGCCATACGCTCATCCAGGATGAACGATGCATAGTCGCGGTATCCAAGCAGCTTGGCTTTCTCGAGGCGAAGGGTTACCAATTGCTTGACAATATCCTTGTTGTCTTGCTCATTGTTATTATTGCCGCGCATGATGTATCCCTTGAAGATCTTCTCTCTCAGCTCGCGCTTATCGGAGTTCTGCAAAAAGGGCATAACGCTTGGATTATGCAAGGTGAAGAGCCACTTGCCCTCGCCAAGTTCGGCATCCAGAGCCGCCTCAGCAGCATTAGCGATTTGCCCTTCGCTCAGCCCCGACAGATCGTCGGCATTGTCAATGATAAGCTGGAAGGCATTGGTTTCCTTCAGCATGTTCTGTCCGAAGGTTAATTGCAGAAGGGATAGCTGACGATTCAAGTCGCGCAGCTTAGTTTGATCTTCAGAGCTCAGATTGGCGCCTCCGCGAACGAATAGCTTGTAGGTTTCCTCCAGCAGCTTCGCCTTCTCCTTGTCGAGTCCAAGCTCCTCGCGCTTGTCGTACACGGCCTTCACACGAGCAAATAGCCTTGGATTCATCGTAATGTTATCTCTGTACTGCGACATTAGCGGCGACATCTCACGGCTCAATGCCTCCATCTCATCATTAGTGTTTGCACTGTTTTGAGCATAAAATATGCCCATCGTTCTCGTCAGCAATTTGCCGCTCTGATCAAGCGCAACAATGGTGTTCTCAAAGTCGGGCGCGGCTGTTTGATCAACAATAGCTCTAATATCTGCCTCACCTTCTTCCAAGCCTTGCAGCATAGCTGGCTTGTAATGTTCCATAAGGATCTTATCAAAGGGAGGCACGCCAAACGGAGCAGTGAACTCCGTAAGCAGCGGATTCGAAGAATCTGTTCCGGCGGCTGCATCCTTCTTGCTCGTTGTGCAAGAGCAGGCCAGACTTAGTATTAATCCGGCAATCATAATCTTTTTGTTCATACTTATTATAATTTACTTGTGAATAAAAAACACATTAGCACATCAGCCCACCGCCAATGTTCAGCCCTCAAAAGCCTCCGAAAGCTCCCTCATCACCTCGGCAACGGGCTTTATCTCCCTGAAGAGCGAGGCCACCTGGCCTATCTCCAGCAAGCCATCCTCCAAGTTCCCTTCAAACAGACCCTTCTTTGCGCGACCGGCTCCAAGCAGTGCACGCAATTCGTCGACCGTTGCTCCCCTTGATTCAGCCTCCTCAACTGCTTGCATAAACGCCCCCTTCACCAGGCGAACAGGGCCGAGCTTCTTTAGCAACAGCTTGGTATCGCCCTCGCTAAGACCCAGGCAGTGTCTCTTGAAGTTCTCATGAGCAGAGCTCTCTTCCGTCAATGCAAATCGGGTACCTATCTGTACTCCCTCTGCGCCAAGAATCATCACGGCCTTGATTGCATTCGCCGTGGCAATACCGCCGGCTGCCAGCAACGGAAGCGAAGTGGCCTCCCTCACGGCTGGAATAAGGCAGAGCGTTGTCGTCTCCTCGCGTCCGTTATGACCTCCAGCCTCAAAGCCCTCGGCAACTACTGCATCAACCCCTGCTTCCTCGGCCTTAGCGGCAAACTTTGAGCTCGACACAACATGAGCTACTCGCGCGCCGCGATCCTTAAGCGTTTTTGTCCATGTCTTAGGATTACCGGCCGAGGTGAATACAATCTGTACTCCCTCCTCATCAAGGATCTTCATCAGGAGATCGATCTCTGGATACAAAAGCGAAACATTTACGCCGAAAGGCTTATCGGTTGCAGCCTTGCACTTCCGGATGTGCTCGCGCAACATCTCCGGATGCATAGAGCCCGACCCAATTAATCCCAAACCGCCTGCATTACTAACAGCCGACGCCAAGCGCCAGCCGCTGCACCAAACCATTCCTCCTTGAACTATGGGATACTTAATCCCGAACAAGCTGCATACTCTATTCATGTCAATATATATGGATAAATAATGTTATAAGCAAAGATAAAGAAAGAATCCCTAACCCGCATAAGAGGCCGCAATGGCGCCTGCCAAGGGAGCGATGCAACTCCAATGCTGGAGCGCATCGTCTCTTGGTATGGGGGGAGGTAAGGGGGCTAGAAGGGGAGCTCCTCGGGAGGGAAGTCGTTGTCTGTGTTGTCGGCTTCGGTTGAGAAGATCTCGATGGCATCGTACATGGCGTCGAGGATGTTGCCAAGGGCGTCGATGTATTTGTCGCCGGCTTCGAGTACCATATCTTCGGTTAATTCACTTTCGAGGGCGTGAGGATGCTTTTCGGCTAAGTCCTTCAATTTGCCGGATATTGCCAGGTCGACCATGCATGTGTATATCAGTTCGGCCATCTCGTCAAGATCAACGACGATTTCGGATAGCTTCTTGCGGTATGCTACGTAGTCTTGCAGCTTGATTTGTTTAGCCATCAAAGTTCGCCTTCAAAATAGACATCCTCCCATGGAATGACTTCTATGGTGCCGCCCATGTATATGTCTTCGTTCTGCACGTTTAGGTTGGTGTTGGTGATGCTGGCGTCGCCCAGGGCGCTGAAGGAGATTATTGCTCCGTGGTATGCTTTGTTTCGTTCAACCCAGGTTCTGGTTCCGTTTTTGATGTCCATTCGATAGTAGCATTCGCCGTTTTGATAGGTTTCGATCCGGAGGTTCTTGGGCTGGTATATTATGGGGTCGAAGCCGTCGTCGTAGCCTTTGTTTTCTACGATGTATGCCATGCGTATGGCGTCGTTTTTATTTAGGAAGAGGTCTTTGTTGTTTATAATGCCATTGCCGCGTTGTTTGAGCATTTCGGGGGCGGATGTGCCTTCGATGGCGATGAGGCGATAGAAGGTGGTTCCGGTTTCTATTCCTTCGCGGCTGGCGTCGGCCACTTGGCGGAAGAGGTTGTTGTGTTTGAAGGAGGCTATGACGGAGTTGTCGGTTGGCGTGTATGTGGCTTTAACGGCTATGCATGTGATGTTGCCGGGGAGCTGCATGTCGTTTGCGTTTTCGGGTACGTAATAGTATCTGGCGGGTTTGTTGGATGCGTTGAGGGGGATGTTGATTTCGTCTACTGCATTGTCGTTGTTCCACCAGAAGGCTTGATAGCTTGAGGCGTTAGTGATGCTTGTTTGGCCCCAGTTGTTGAGTTCGTTGAAGAAGGGCGCTATGGGTTTGCCTCCTGGCCCTGGTATTTCGAAGATGGCGATAGCTCTGTTTTGGTTGCGTATGCCCCAATAGAGGTCGGTTAGGGCTCCGCGTCCGTCTTGGGTGGGCACAGGGTAGTCGTTGCCTTTGTATGTTGCGGCCACTTTGGCCATGCTTCTTTTGAGGAAGATGCGGAAGTGGTTATCGCTATCGCCGTTTTTTCCTGCTATTGATACTCCGAATGGTATCCCTGGCTTGAGTTCGCGGAGGCTGGAGGTATCGGCCAGGGAGTTGCTCAGGAGGAATGGCGCTGCCATGCTGGCGTAGTTGAGCGTGTTGAGGGGAGCTGGAGAGGCTCCGTCGAGGGCTGGCGATCCGAAGTCGACTTCGCTACTGCTTAACCGGTATCCTGCGGCGATTTTCATCGTTGTGAGCTCGCTGAGCGTTCGACCGACTTGGTTGGCAAATCTCCACGGACGATTGTAGTCGTTGGCTACGACTAGGATGCGTTTCTGTCCCGATGATGTTTCGAGGGTGGCGCTTCGGCTGCCGGAGTTCATCGCGAGGATGTCTGATTCGCAGAGCCAGTCTCCTGCGGATGTTTGGCTGTAAAGAAGGATGCGTATGCTGAATATGGAGTCTGACTCGGCTTCGTCGCTAATGGGGGCGCTGCGTGATATGGGATCGGAGAGGGCGACGTTGATGGTTGCGTATGTTGACTTGGCGGCAGCCTCTTGTTTGACTATGGGAACGCTCTCGAGGTATACTTCGTCGGAGGTACATGCTGCTGCAAACGTGGCTGCTATGAGTATGGCTGCGATGCTGTGCTTTGAACTTGTTTTCATATCTGTTCTGAATTAATGTACGTGTTATTGGTGCTGTGTCTTCTCTGTTTTTGCGTGGTAAAATAAGGTATTAGTTACGGATGAGCCTTTATTGCCGGCAATGTAGTTATCCCCAAGTTTTCAACAGCGAGGGCTTTGCGAAAGGCTTTATGGCCTCCGCTTGCGCCTATTTGTAATCGACCCTGCCCTAAATACTGAAATATATAAGGAACGGATTACAGCTCGGCGCAATTTAGCCGGCAAATGCAAAAAGCTTTTAACAGATAACTCCAAAAAATCTGGTGACGACAGGGAATTCAATCGGGTGTCTCCAAAAAATCTGGTGACGACAGGGAATTCAATCG
>JAITHO010000040.1 GCA_031279915.1 Tannerellaceae bacterium | reverse complement strand
ACAAGTTCAGGCGTGTTTTCCTTGCTTTATATTGGGCGACTTGCAAATTTTCCGGAAATTATTTTATCTTCGCACAAAACTCAAATCAAATTTAATGGACCTCGAAAATCTTATCATGGAATCTGTTCCTAACTTCAGCGAAGGGCGCAATTCCCAAATTATTGACAAAATCCTCAGTGCATTCCGTGAGAGGGATGGGGTGAGGCTGCTTGATTATAGCTGCGACACGGATCATAATCGCATGGTTGCGAGCGTTGTTGGTAGTCCTCAAGCGCTTCGTTCGGCTATTGTTGAGGCGGTTGGGATTGCTGTGGAGCTTATTGATCTCAACGTGCATCGCGGTGAGCATCCGCGCTTGGGAGCTGCCGACGTTATTCCTTTCATTCCGCTGCGTGGATGCGGCATGGAGGAGGCTGTGGGGCTTGCTCGTGCCACGGCTCGTGATATTGCGGAGCGTTATGCTTTGCCGGTTTTTCTTTATGAGAAGGCGGCTTATGCTGCGGATCGTTCTAATTTGGCCGATTTGAGGCGGGGGCAATTTGAGGGTCTCGACGCCAAGCTTTTGCAGCCGGAATGGCGGCCTGATTTTGGGCCTTCGCGCAAGCATCCTAGGGCGGGTGCGGCTGTTGTTGGGGCTCGATCGCCGCTTATTGCGTTCAATGTTAATTTGGCATCGGAGGATATTCGGGTGGCCAAGGATATTGCTCGCAGAGTTCGGGCGGCGGGCGGCGGGCTGCCTTGTTGCAAGGCGATTGGCTTGACGCTGCGCTCGAAGGGTATGGTTCAGGTGTCGATGAATCTGACGGATTACCGGCAAACGGGGATGCATCATGCTTACGCTGCGGTTGCTGCTGAGGCGCAAAAGCTTGGCGTTAGGCTGGCCGGCTGCGAGCTGGTTGGGATGGCGCCGCAGGAGGCCGTTGCAGATAGTTTGGCGTATTTCCTCGGCATTGATAATTTTAATTCACAACAAATACTTATCCAATAAAACTTAAGTTACACGATCTATGGGAAAGAATAAACTCATCAAGTTCACTGAAATGGAGGGATTTCCGCATGTATTCCAATATCCATACGACAAGCTCCGCGCCAATAGTTTTGACCTCAAAGGCAGGTGGAGCGAAGCTTTTTTCAAGAATCATAATCCAATTGTACTCGAACTTGGATGCGGGAAGGGCGAGTATACGGTTGGCCTGGCGAAGGCTTTTCCGGAGAAGAATTTCATTGGCATCGACATAAAGGGTGCGCGGATGTGGACTGGTGCGCGCGAATCGTTTAAGGCGGGGATGACTAACGTTGCTTTTCTTCGCACCAACATTGAGTTTATCACCAGTTTTTTTGGGGCGGAGGAAATTAGCGAGATATGGCTCACGTTTCCCGATCCTCAGATGAAACGTCATAGCAAGCGCTTAAGTTCGAGCGTTTTTATGGAGCTCTATCGTCAGATTCTCGTTCCGAAGGGGATTATCCATCTCAAGACGGATAGCCGGTTTCTGTATGAATATACGCTCGAAATGGTCAAGGTTAATCGGCTCGCAATTCTTAGCCAAACGGAGGATCTTTATCACTCGACCGAAGTTGATGGCCTCCTTAGCATCCGTACCTTTTACGAGCAGCAATGGATTGAGCGGGGGCTTACGATCAAGTATCTCAGCTTCGTATGCGAAGAGAGGCAGCAGTACGTTGAGCCGCAAGTGAAGATCGAATGGGATGTTTATCGAAGCTTCGGACGCGGCAAGCGCAACGTTCCCCCACCCCATTTCACGAATATTATTCTCCCCAACCTTAACGATCTTGAAGCCTGACGAACGATGATAAGCCACGACGACATTCTCCAGACTCTCCGCCGCGTACGCTATCCCGGCTCCAAAAGCAACATCATCGACGAAGGTTTATTGCGCGACCTGCATGTTGATGGCTTCAATATCAGCTTCAGCCTTGCCTTCACCAAAACGGGCACGGCCTTCACAGGTTCTGTTGCCCGCGCCGTAAAGCAGGCACTCACCGAGAAGTTCGGTTCGAAGATAAAGCTCGATCTGAAGCTTATTCCCTACTCACCTCCGGCCAAGACAGCAGAATCCGCCGCCTCCAACAACTTGCAGAACGTGCAGAACATCATCGCCATAGCATCCGGCAAAGGAGGAGTGGGCAAAAGCTCCGTGGCAGCCAACCTCGCCATCGCCTTATCGCAGCACAATTACCGCGTGGGCCTGCTCGACGCCGACATCTATGGCCCATCTCTGCCAAAGATGTTTAGAAGCGAAGATGCTCGCCCCATGGCCGAAAAGGTCGACGGACATGAGCTCATACAGCCCATTGATCGCTACGGCGTCAGTCATCTTTCGATAGGCCATTTCGTTGCCCCCGCCGACGCAATCATCTGGCGCGGTCCGATGGCCAGCAATGCCGTCCGCCAGCTCATCCAAAACACAGCCTGGGGCTCCCTCGACGTGCTGCTCATCGACCTTCCTCCGGGCACCGGCGACGTTCATCTCACCATCGTCCAAAGCCTTTCGCTCACAGGCGCCATCGTCGTCACCACGCCTCAAGGCATCGCCCTTGCCGACGCTCGCAAGGCCATCAGCATGTTCCAAAACGACAAAGTCAACGTTCGCGTCCTCGGCATCATCGAGAACATGTCATGGTTCACTCCCGCCGAGCTCCCCGACCACAAGTATTACCTCTTCGGACAAGGCGGAGGCAGCCTACTTGCCAACGAAACCGCTATCCCCTTGCTCGCCCAAATTCCAATCATCCAAAGCATTTGCGAGAGCTCCGACGCCGGCATTCCGGAAGTCATGCGCCTCGATAGCCCCCTCTCCCCCATCTTTGCCGCCCTTGTGCAAAGCCTTGCGCAGAGCCTAAATCTCTCCCTCGGCAAGTAATTCTGAGGCAAAAAGGGACGAGGGTCTGGTGCACGATCATGCGAGGGGGTGGTGCATGGCCGTGCGAGGGGTCGGTGCACGAACTGTCGGCGCTGAGGAGGCAAGTAAACTTCAGCTTTGATTACGGATAAATCATCCTGAGAGTTTGCATCTATCCGCAGAACGATTATTTTTGAATTAAAATAATAGTGCAACATGATAAGAAGAACACTTGGCCGGTTGATTCCGGTTTTAATCCTTATGACATTTATCTTGCCGTCGGCCCTGGCGCAATATAGCGTTCAGGGAGGTTCGGTGGCGCCCTTGCTTGCTGTTGACGATAGTCCGAACCGGCTGCAGGTGTGGCTGGTAAATGGCACGTCGGATGTGAGTATTCGCTGCACGGCTTCGGCGGATGCGGTATGGAAGCGATATTCGTCGAAGGCTCTGGAGGCCGAAGTTGTTGCGGATGGAATATCTCAGGAGGGCTCGGTTTCGGTATTGTCGAAGGTGAACGATGGCTATGGATACTTTGTTGAAGAGCCGGGCGTTCTGCCTCGATATGTTTGGATCATTGACTACGGACGGCATGCCTTCCGAGCCGAGTCAGTAGGCTTGCTGCAGAATGACAATCCCTGCTATGAGTTATGGCTTTCGGGTAGCTCGGATGCTTTGCCGATGATATATTTCACTCCCATAGGTTTGAGGCGCGAGCTTCAGCGCAGTTTTGAGATTAGCTATAATACAATGGAATGGTCGGAGGCTTCGCGTTCATACGTTATTGTCAGGGCGAAGCATAGTATTGAGGGCGATCCATTTGAGCAAGCGTTTCCGCCGCCGCTATTCGATACAGAGGTGGCTCTGCAGGGAGATCTGTATGGGAGGCATTTCGGTATGGAGCAAAGCTACGTCACCGAAACCCTCAACGCCGTCGCGATAGAGGCTCGCATTGATACAATAGTCACGCGAAACGAAGCGCCGAACATATCCAATCAAGGCAGCGGCTTCTCGGCTCCGCTCTACGTAAGCTTCCGTCCGGCGGCCAATGAGCCGGTCGCAAACTGGTTCAGATGGACCATCTATCACCAAGAAAAGCGCGATACCATACGAGCAGCCACCGTTAGAGACATGGACTTCAGCTTCACTGAGGCAGGCACGTATACCATACGCCTCGAAGCCGCCGATCGCTCTCGCAGATGCTTCGCCATTGACTCCATCTCCATCGCCATAAGCGAATCCTACCTGCACGTGCCCAACGCCTTTTCGCCCGGAGCATCGCCAGGAGTGAACGACATCTTCAAAGTAGCCTACAAATCCCTCATCAGCTTCAACGGATGGATATTCAACCGCTGGGGAGCAGAAATCTTCCGCTGGAACGATCCCGCGCAAGGATGGGACGGCAAAAAGGGAGGCGCCTACGTCTCCCCAGGAGTATACTTCTACGTCATAGAAGCCAAAGGCTCCGACGGAAAAAACTATCGAGAAAAAGGACACATTAATATAATAAGACCAAAAAATGTACGTGATCAAGTCATTCAGTAAATACCTCTCAGCTATCCTAGCCGCAGCCCTAATCGCTGCCCTCTCATTGCTTTTCTTCAGTTCAAAAGATGCGCAAAAGGCTGCCGCCGAGCGACCTCTTGTATCATCCCTTACCGTATCGCCCACCCTACCCATGAAGGTCAACTTTTGCGGCCAAGCCATTGACCTCAGCCGATACGACCGCCACGAAGGGCTCGACCGAGAGCTCTGCAGCTACACCTATCTGCATGCCACAACCATGCTGCTCTTCAAGCGAGCCAACCGCTTCTTCCCCATCATCGAGCCCATACTGAAGCGGAACGGCGTGCCCGACGACTTCAAGTACCTCGCCGTAATCGAAAGTCATCTCGACCCCAAAGCATCCTCAGTTGTTCGCGCAACAGGGATATGGCAATTCATGGAAAGCACCGGACGGCAATACGGGCTCACCATCACCCCCACCGTCGACGAACGAAGCCACGTCGAAAAATCAACCCTCGCCGCATGCAAGTACCTCAAAGAAGCATACGCCAAATACGGAAGCTGGATGAACGTAGCCGCATCGTACAATGCCGGAATGGGACGAATCAGCGGCGAACAGTCTCGCCAAGATGTTGAAGAAGCTATGGACTTATGGTTAGTTGAAGAAACTCAGCGATATCCATATCGCATCCTGGCCATCAAGCTCATCTTCGAAAGCCCATACCAGTACGGATTCGTCGTCAATCCGCAGATGCTCTACAAACCCATACGCACCCGCGACGTCCCTGTCAAATCTGATATAGCCGACCTATCCGCATTCGCCCGTAGCCAAGGCATCACCTACGCCGACCTCAAGCGATTCAATCCCTGGCTGCGCGACCGAAAGCTCGTCACCGGCGGCAAAACCTTCACCCTCCAGATTCCAGACGCCGACGACCTCCACTATCGGCAGCCGAACACCTACGTGCACGACTCCCGATGGGTTGTCAACTGAGATAGATCCCTCTGTCGCAACACAAGCTATTAAGGGCCTCCAGGTATAAATCCTTGAGGCCCTTAATGCATTAAGCCGGTCGCGGCTGGGA
>JAITHO010000086.1 GCA_031279915.1 Tannerellaceae bacterium | reverse complement strand
GGGCGAGG
The DNA here is from genome assembly GCA_031279915.1 of Tannerellaceae bacterium. Lineage (GTDB taxonomy): Bacteria > Bacteroidota > Bacteroidia > Bacteroidales > Tannerellaceae > DFXE01. The sequence goes on along the minus strand of JAITHO010000086.1, from coordinate 5,354 downwards.
GGTGAACAAATTGTTGCCTGTGACCTTGGCAGGAAACTCGCTGTACTCAAAATCCTCATCGCATTGTCCGCCATGAAGCACAAGGGGGCTGCCGGGGATATAATAAAAATTGTTATCGGCCGAAAAGGCTTGCGATACGTCGTCGTGCTGCCCAAGATCTTCCATGTAGGCAAATCGAGCGTCTGAGGAGTATTGCCGAGCCACATGGTTGGCGGCGAAGTCGATTATAACTTTCAGACCAGCGGCATGAGTGCGCGCCAGCAGATCCTCAAACTCCTTCATCCGTTCCGAAGGGCGCTCGGCCAAGTCGGGATCAACGTCGTAATAATCTTTTATGGCATACGGAGAGCCGGCTTTGCCCTTCACCACGGCGGCATGATCGCGCCGAATGCCAATGTGAGAATAGTCGGTGCAAGTGGCATGCTCAAGGATTCCTGTGTACCAGATATGGGTTACGCTGAGATCTTTAATTTTTCGAAGGATGTCGCTCGTGAAATCTGCAAACTTGCCTACACCGTTTGCCTCAATGCTGCCATGCGGAATCAGTCTCTTATTTCTATTACCGAACAGGCGCGGAAAGGCTTGATAAATAATAATTTTCTTCATTTCTGAATTATTTGAAGTCAATCTATGAACGAAATGAGATGAAAGTTCGCGTCCTATAACTGAACGCCGCTCTCGAATCACTTTCTGGAAGGCCCGAACGGCAGCGTCGTAACCTATTCCGGCAATTACGCCAACGTTGTCGAGGTCAAATGTTTTATATCCGCCCACATCTTCCGTCTCAATCAAAACATCGCATTTGCGACGATCCTCAATAGTATTCGAGCGGAATAAATAATGATAGGAGCGCTCCGCAATGCCCGCAATAGTTTGCTTATACTTATGCGGAATGAGAGGAGATACATTTACGCCAATCACCCACTCGCATTCCTCACGAATGGTCGAAACGGGAAAATTGCGAAACAAGCCTCCGTCAACATAATGCACTCCGTTGATTTCAACAGGGCTAAACACAATAGGAATACTGCAGGAGGCAAGCACCGCATCTACAATTGGGCCGCTACTAAATGCATGGCTGCGTCCGTTATCAAGGTCAGTGGCCACCACCACAAGCGGAATCCTCAGCTCTTCGAACTCTTTTGCCCGCAAATGACGCTGAAGGAACTTTCGGAAGCGGTCATTATCAAGCAAACCGTCCTTCGGAAGCTTCAAGCGAGCAAATTCTGAAAACTCGCGGCCTGTAAAAATCTTCTGGATGGCAGATGCCTCGTATCCGTCGGCAAAGAAAACGCCGGCAACTGCTCCTGCGCTTGTTCCTGCTATAATATCGGGCATCAATCGGCATTCCTCGAGTAGCTTAAGAGCTCCTATGTGCGCAAATCCCTTAGCTCCGCCGCCGCTCAAAGCAAGTCCTAAACCGTATTTCCTTTTTGCTTCACTCATTAAAAATTACGATATTTTTTAATTCTCCAAAAGTACGGCATAAATATAAGTTCCAAAAAAAAATTGTATTTGAGTTATCAACAATTTTACCCCATACAAAAATTCCCTACAAAACAAAACCGGTAAACTTCCGGGGCCGGAAAATCGATTTTCCGATGCCAGGACAAAACTTCCGGAGCCGGAAAATCGATTTTCCGATGCCAGAAATAGCCGCAGGCTTTAATAAATCATTGTATCACCCGTAAAAAGAACAAACCATGAGAAAAAACGGTAAATTTTACAGGATCAATGAATCATTGCTGCCTTGATAAGTTCGACGAGCTCATCCGCTTCATCGGCCAAACTCTACGCTCGCGCCGATTTGCAACGTCAAACATCTTTGCTTAATTCAACATATACCTGCGCATTTTCCGTCCTGACGACCTTTACCCAAACGCCTTTCTCGACAAAGCCTGTCTCGGAGATTGCGTCGTAAATTTCGCCGTCAATCACGACTTTGCCGGATGGACGCAAGACGGTGAGGCTGCGCCCGTTTTTGCCGATCAGCCCGTGAACGACAGGAACGGAGATGGCGTCGGCCAGATCGGTCGCAAGGGCTACGCGCTTGAATATTCCGCGGCTGCCGATGCGGCTCGAAATCCATAGCGCGGCAAAAAAGCCTAAGCCCACGCCCAGCAATACGGTCAGCATGGAGCGTCCGTAGTCGGAAGATGATACTCCTTCGAAATTGAAGTCAACGTTGTCGAGCAAGCTTAGCGCCAGGCCGGCTATGATGAGTATGATTCCGGATATTCCTGCCAGGCCAAATCCGGGAATGACAAATATTTCTAAGGCAACGAGCAGAACGCCGACAACGAAAATGAGTATCTCCCAATTCTGCGCCATCCCATCCATATATAGCGGAGCGAAATAGAGGATGGCGGCCAATACTGCGGCTGCCGAGGGAAATCCTATGCCCGGCGTTTGTAGCTCAAAGTATATCCCGCCGATGACTATTAATATAAGTAGGGATTGAATTAAGGGGCTTTGCAGGAATCCTTTGAGGTCGTCCCATGCGGAGGGCGAATAGGCGCGCAGTTCGTAATCATGGTACCCAAGATACTGTGTGATTAGCTGATCAAGGGATGAGACGATGCCGTCGCAATATCCCCATTGCAAGGCTTCCTCGGCGGTGAAGGTGAGCACTTGCGTGGAGTCGACAAGGCCTGGAATGACGATGCGCTGGTCGACCATGGCCTCTGCTATTGCCGGATCGCGTATCCAGCTAACGATGGTGTCGCGCCCGCTAATGACGGTGTCGCGCCCGTGTGCCTCGGCGGTTGCGCGCATCATGGCGCGGAGGTAGGATTGGTATTTATCGGGCATGGCTTCTCCGGTTTCGTTCACCACGGTGGCGGCTCCGATGCTGCTTCCTTCGCGCATGTAGATCTTGCGGGCGGCGATGGAGATGAGGGCTCCGGCGGAGGCGGCATTGTTGTCAACATATACGTATGTTGGGATGCGGCTATAAATGATTGCGGTGCGCATGGAGTCGGCCATATCGACCTGTCCGCCGTATGTATTGAGGTGGATGATTATTGCATCGGCGCCGAGTGAGGCGGCTTCTTGCATACCGTTGGTGAGATAGAGCTTGGAGGTTGCGTTGATTTCCTTGCGTATGGAGATCTTGTAGATGAGCGGCTGCTTGCCCTCAGGCTGTGCACAAAGCGCTTGGCCGGCAAGCAAGACGAGGAGGAGGATAATTCGTAGTGGATTCATAATAGATATGTTTGCGGGGATTGTTTGTTAAGTTGAAGATTTTTTGCGATTGTTATGCTGATGTTGCGGCGGCCAGCTTGCCGTCGACGTATTCTGTTATGTCTTCGTAGCGAGATGGGTTGAACCATGCTATGTTGGGATCGCGCTTGAACCAGGTCATTTGCTTCCTGGCGTACACGCGTGTGTTGCGCTTGATCTTATCTGTGGCCTCGTCGATGGTGCAACTGCCGTCGAAGAAGGCGAACATTTCTTTATAGCCAACCGTATTGAGTGAATTGAGATGGCGATGCGGATAAACCTTTCGCGCCTCCTCAACGAATCCGCTGGCCATCATGCCGTCAACGCGCGCGTTGATTTGCCGGTAAAGCATGTCTCGCTCAAGGCTTAGCCCTACTTTAAGGATGTCAAACGGTCGTTGTTTTACGGAGAAGGTGAGGAAGGATGAGTAAGGCCTCCCTGTTTGCCGGCAGACTTCGATGGCGTGGAGCACTCGGCGATAGTTCTGTCGGTCAACTTTCAGGTAATGCTCCGGATCGAGCCGTTTCAGTTCTTCAAGCATTGGAGCAAGGCCGTTTGTCGCATATTGCTCTGCGAGGCTGTTGCGAATTTCGGGGCTTATGTTGGGAATATCGTCGATGCCTCTGCATACTGCATCTATATACATCATTGATCCTCCGCAAAGAATAACCGCCGACTGCGAACGAAAGAGCTTGCCGAGCAAAGCCATCACATCAGCTTCGAACATTGCCGCACTATAATATTCCTCCAAGCCTAAGATGCCAACCATATAGTGGGGCGCCATAGCCAACTGCTGCGGAGTGGGAGCCGCTGTTCCGATAGGCAGGTCTTTGTAAAATTGCCGCGAATCGGCTGATATTATGGGAGCGCTGAGATGCTGTGCAAGACGCAGGCTGGTTGCGGTTTTTCCTGCCCCGGTGGGGCCTAACAATATTATAAGCGTATTTTTCAATAGCGATCGTCGTCAAAGGAGGAATCCGATATGCCGTCAATTCCGCTGTATCCGTCGCTGTCGAGCTCGTCCACGTCGTATTCGGAGTCTCCGTAGAAATTCTCGTCCATGTCAGTAAAGAAAGTTTTCTTTTCCATCTCTTTGAAGTCGATAGTTTGCGGTGGAGGTGTTCCTTCGGAACGGCTGCAAAGCGGCGCTGATAAGGATTTGCCGGGTATGATCTCGCGTAGGTCGATGAAAAAAGCCCGTTCGGTCATATAGTCAAAAACGTAGAGCAGATGCTGGTCTTCATCCTCAATCAGTTCGTCCAAGCGGGTATCGTTCATGATGTAAATGTCCTCGTCAGAGGGTTGGCCCATGTCGACGATGGTTATTTCCGTCTGTTTGTTCCAATCATCATCGCACATATAGAAGGAGCACATCTCGTCGCTCTTGTAGCCAACCGACTGAAGTATTGCTCGGTGCAATTCAAGAAAGGTAGCTTCCGAGTCGATCTTTATTTCCCTAACGAAGTTGTCCACTTCGTTTGATACTATTAGAAATCTGTATACCATAATTTCAAGTGTTGCTTTTTTGTTCGGGCCAAATGTAAGGAAATTTTGAGAAACTGTTTGTGCTCTGCAAAAGGCCTCATCTTTTCCAAGCTTAGGGATTTCTTAACAATTAGCTTCTCCATATCATGAGATCTTGGCAAAATACAGTATCCAATATTGCTCTTTCTTTATTGTTTTTTCGTCTTGTTGTAGTAAAGGAATCGAATTAGATATAACACAATCCTTGGAGATCGCTTTAAATTAGGGGCAGTCTATACTGAGAGAAAAAAAATCGCCTTAGTGCGCGACGACACAACTCCCCCAACGAACCAAATCGCCTTAGCCGCGAGATGCCTATAGCAAACCTTTAAAATTGGCGCAGGCAAATTGCCAGTTAGGGCATCCATATCAATAGAAAGCACGTCCTGTATGCACTATCTCCGTAGGGGATACACATTATTTATATGCATTGCATCCTCTACGGAGAATTTGTTGGACTTGGATGGCATATTTCTATTGACATGAATGCCCTCGTATGTTTGCAAAAAATAGTTCGTTGAAATATTGAGTCAACAAAAAGAGATACATTTGTTTAAATATATAAACATACAGAATAGAAGCAATGGGAATAGCATTTAGCCCTAGAT